>JACMPP010000143.1 GCA_014377445.1 Oligoflexus sp. | reverse complement strand
TGTCCACTGCAGGCCCACATTGTCAAAAACAAGGCTGAAAGCTTGACGAAGGGAACGTAGGTTAGGACTCGAGCATGGCGCATGGCATACCTCTTCATGACTTGGTGCTGGCGCTGTATGCGATAAATTGGTCCAAAAGACAAGTACTTCCAGCCATCGCTCGAAAAGAGCCCTCTATCCTACAAAGACTTCTCGGCAACGTCCCACAATCTTAAGATATCATCAGTCCGACAATGGGCCCCCACTTCGTGACGCAGAGCTTGGTCCATTGCAATCTGATAGTGGTTTTTACGCCCTTCTTTGCTGCGCACGATGTATCCCCCCTCTTCAAGCTCGGCGAAGATACGCTGAACGGCTCGTTCGGTGATATCGACTAGTGCAACTTATTGGCGCATAACCTGGTCAGGTTCACTGGCGAGCAGGATCAGCACATAGGCACGATTGGTTAAAAACGCCCGATTTGACGTCTCTTTGGTTCGTTCGCTGCTCATTGGGGTCTCTCCTCTTCCCGAAAAAAATTACATTCTTTAAAAGTCTAGGAGAGTTATCTCGCATTTTAAATAATCTTTTCAAAACATAAAATTTAATACAAAAATTATATGTCGTGGAAACGTTCATCGCTTTTTGATTCGGGATGGAGAACCTCATGCAATTCAGTTTGGGCTTACGTGATGGCCTCTCGCTTGCCGCTCTCGGCACTCTTTGTCTGTCCGTCTCCTCAGCAGAATCTGTGGGCGTGTTCCGGCTCGGGTAAAGCACCAAGGTTACGGTACAAGGCCAGTCGAATGGCTTTGTAGCTTCGATATCCATAGGCTTTTCTCGTAGTGACTTTGACCTTCTTGTTAAGTCCCTCAACGACTCCAAAGGAAATCGCCCCTTTAGCGTGAAACCAGTTCAATAATAGCTCGCGGTGATTACGGAGCATCTTGGCGACTTTCTTCATGGGTTCGATCTTAGAGAGCATGGCTCGCTTACTCCATTCATCCAAAAACTTCGCTGCCGATCCCGATACTTATATTCCCAGATTAAGCAAATACCTTCGTCTCTTCGGGGACTCATGCTAAGCTATTGTCAAATTCAATGTGTTTCGAAAGCTCTCATTCTTGCCTCATTCGTTTGAGACGAACGAGAAGGATTTTTTTGAGCGATAATCTTGCAACATCTGTTCCTTAGGCTTTTCTCTAAATTCAGGGAAAAGTATTAAAAGATTTCGTTTCCGATGATCCTTGATGGACCAAACGGAAGTTTATGGTGAACGAATAGCGAGAGGTGCTTTATAATTTAGCATTGGACCCTCATGATCTATTTTGAAGCTTAGAATATTCAATTCCCCCTTTTAGGAGATGAATGGATGAAATCGAAATTATTGGACTTGATGTTCTGTCTCCTGGCGCTCTATGGATGCAAAACTACTTCTCAGTCCTCGACAAAAGTTACCGACTCGCAACTTAGCGAACTAAAGCAGTGCATCGTGAAAACATTAAATGATAGTTACGCCCTTCAAAAGTTAGATCAAGCCAGCGTTGAAGCCTTTGCTAACGACATAATCAATCACGCTCCTCGTCGCAACGACACTAAAAAGGACTATGTGTTTGAAGATTACGCTAACAAATTGGGATGTGATCCTACTATAGCTGGCGACTCAGGAAGCTATGGAACGATGATAGTCAGCGAATGGGCCGTGAGTCCGCTTAATCCGGATGTCGCGAAAATTCTCGAAACAATGCCAGAGAAATAAACTTCTGCAAAAGAGAAAGGTCACCCATGTCTTCATTCAAACTGCCCCAGCTAGATACCAGCAGTACCCGCAAAGCCGAACTCGATCTCATGCGATCCGAATATGCGTATAACATGGAATATGGTGCTCCCATCGGCGCAATCGTGCACGACCGAGATAAAGCCGGTACGATTTGGACTATCAAACTTTTGCAAGCGATGTTTAAAGTCCGTTCAAATACTGAAGCTGTGATCCAAAAATCAGCTTGGTCGATGACAAAACCTATGCCCCAGAAAAGCCCAAAGGAATTGGCGGAACTCTTGCTCAAGAAGGATTTACGCCCTCTTTTGGCTTACTATATTCCAGATCTAGGACAATTGACCAACGGTGGTCGACCAAATTCTTTGGATGACTACCAATTGGTATTTCAAAAAGTCGAAAAAACTTACGCCTCGGCTCATTTTCTCGATGATAAATACTTCGCCCAATCGTTTGTCACGGGTCCCAACCCGAATATGTTCAGCAAACTTCTGACCGTTCCCAGTAATTTTCCGATAACAAACCTAATCTTTAGAAAAACGCCAGCGTTCGCCACAGATGATCTGAACCAAGCGATTGCCGAGGGGCGGGTGTTCATTAGTGATTACAAAATGCTTTCGTCTATGGTGCCCGGGATGCATCCTCAGCAACAAAAAAAATATATGTTCGCACCAATAGTCCTATTTGCCAGAGAAAAAGCCGGCAAAGATCTGGTGCCGTTTGCAATCCAATGCGGCCAGGACCCAGCAGCTTTTCCGATTATGACTCCGGTCGATAACTGGTCCTGGCAAATCGCTAAAGGCACAGCTTGGGTGGCCCACTATTGCTATCAAGAGCTCCTTACTCACTTAGGATTTACCCATCTTTTGATGGAACCGATGGTGCTTGCTACACGACGCATGCTTCATGCTAATCATCCGCTCAGTGGCCTTCTCCTGCCCCATTTTGAAGGCACGATGCCGATCAATTCACTGGCCATCACTAGCCTCATTCAGGACGGGCAAGCAGTCGATCGCTTAATCGGCAGCAACCGAAACAGCAACTACGGTCTCATCGCCAAACATCGATTAGCTTATAGTTTCAATAGTAATTTCCTGCCAACGCGTTTGCAAAATTCAGGCGTTGCGTCGGCCAAAGATCTACCGAATTATCCCTATCGAGATGATGCATTACCTATCTGGCAAGCGATTCACAATTGGGTCGCGGCTTATGTCGATGTATACTACCCGAATGATGGAGCGGTGCGCGCCGATTTCGAAGTGCAGGCTTGGGCGGCTGATATATCATCGAATGAAGGTGGCAGAGTTCTTGATTTTGCGTCAAACGGCGGTGTGAACGATAAAAATCAGCTTATAGACGTCTGCACGATGATTATTTTTACGGGAGGACCCCAGCATGCAGCCGTGAATTTCCCTCAGCTGACCGACCTTAGCTTCTTGCCTGGCGGACCAATGGCTGGCTATCGACCCGCTCCCGAAAACACCTCGCTGACCGAGCAGGACTATCTGAATTTCCTACCTCCACTCGATGTTGCCCTTAAGCAATGGCAGACTATCCAGTTTCTCGGGACGGCTTATTACACGAAATTGGGTCTCTATAACCTCGGCCATTTCACCAATCTTAAAGTTCTCGCAGCGAGTGCGAAGTTTATCGCAGAACTTATTAAAATCGAGTTTAATATAAACGCTCGGAACAAGACCCGCTTGCCCTACGAACATTTATTGCCGTCAAGAATTCCGCAAAGCACAAACATTTAAAAGAGGCATGAAGTCCATGAGTTTCATCACACGGCGTCGTATTTTTGCTTACTTGGCAGCATCCACTTCAAGTGTGGCCTTCAGTCGTTCAGGCGGCAGTTTAAGTACTCTTTTGCTCAGCGACTCCGGTGAAGAAAGAGCTTGGAAAATACTTGCCAAGCATTTTCCCCTCAACGCCAGCGATCGCCCACTAATCAGTGAATTTTATAAGAGTCTCTTACGCGCCGAAAACCACACAGAGAACCACCGTTTTTTCGCGGAAACTTTGCATCGACAAGCACTTGAGGAGCGGTTGGAAAAATATCTTATCGAAGAATTTATCGGCAACACAAATTATCTGCTGGTTCACGAGAAGCAAGCACTACGATTAGAATTGATTTGAAACAATTGCAAACGAGTGCAGGTTGCTGTTGCTCTTATTTGGCAAGGAGAGCTGAGCGCTTCCTGTATGTTAGCCGCCAATTTTATTGGCGACCAACACTAGTACATGATGCCGCTGCTTTTCCTTCGGATGCGGTACTTACCAGGCTTTAAGGGGTTTGTTGCAACTCCGAAATCTTGGCACCATCCACCGCCCGCTTCATTTTTAATTTCCAGTGTGACGAGTCCTGGTTCGGGCATAATGAGAGGCAATCGGGCGATTGCTATCATATTCGCGGACTGACTTCGTCGTTCCTATGGTGCAACTTTAACAGGCGCATCTTTCTGAAATTTTTGACCAAAAAGAGAAGGATCTCGCCGATGGAGCCACCAAAGCGCTTCACCTTATTCATAACGAGCCGGTGGAGCTCTTCCTTCGAACCAAAGGCGGTGAACCACGGCTCCTCGCACTACCAGATGTCGCAATTGAAATTCTAGCAGCCACACTTAGAGAGCTGGCCGATGGCAACTCTGTAACTCTGATTCCTAATCACAAATTACTCACCACTCAGGAAGCAGCCGAGATTCTGAACGTCTCGCGGCCCTAACTAACGGCACTTCTCCAAGATGGAAAATTCCATACGTTGAAGTTGGAACTCATAAAAGACTAAATGGCAAGTGCAAACTTCGTGGTCGTTTATGATGCCTGTGTCATCTACCCCGCGCCTATTCGAGACCTTCTGATGTGGACGGCACTTGAGCCGCCCCCGCTCTTCCGTCCATGCTGGAGTGAAATCATTCATGACGAGTGGATTCGAAATCTTCACGCAAGAGATCCGGTGAAGTACCCAATCGAAGGGCTGCGACGCATTGCCGACACTAGGAACACAGTTATTCCAGATTCAATCGTCAAAGACTTCGAAGAACTTATACCCTCGCTCGATCTGCCCGATCTCGACGACCGCCATGTCCTAGCCGCAGCGATAAAAGCTGGAGCCCAAGTAATCGTGACTGAAAATCTCTCTGACTTTCCACCCGACAAGGTGAGCAAATATAATATTGAAGCAAAATCAGCCGATAGATTTATACTCGATTTGAGCTAAGCGACAACTTTCCTGAAATTCTCCGGGGTCACCGTCCCGAAATATCTCGGGCCCAAAGCATTCCCTGGAACGTATTCGCCTTTCTCTAGCAAGCTTCGGCAGTCGCAAACTTTGAGGTAAGACATGATTCTTCGAAGGATCGGAACTCGTGACGGTTTGAAGAGTATAATGAAACAGAAAAGCCCTCGAGATCGCTCTCAAGGGCTTTTGCGTTTGCGTCGGAAGAATCAGATATCCCAAATAAAGGCTTCTAGGGTCTCGCGTTGCTCCTTGGTCAGGGCCTTGTAAGCATTGATCACGGGCAGGGCCTCCCCAGCATGCCAGAGAACAGCCTCCTGAACGCTCGACGCGCGCCCATCATGCAGGAGCTGAATCGGGTTCTTCTCAGCTTCTTTGTGCGTATCGGTCCAAAGGATGCCGATGTTGCCCGAGGCAAATTTATCCGTGTGATTCTCCGTTGCGGCTCGAACGTTCTTCAAAGACCAGAGAGGAGCGGTTCGCCATTTGCTAGCATTCGGCTTGCCGCTTTCATCTGCGAGCCCAGGACCGAGGTCATGGAGCAGAAGGTCGGTGAAGGGCTGTATAGTCTGATTCGCAAGTTCTTTAAACTTCGATTCGCCGGTCGTGATGGTTGGAATGTGACAGTTCGCGCAACCGAGACTTCGGAAGAGTTTTTCTCCTTCCATGACTTTCGCATTGGTCGGGTCATTGCGGGGAGGAACACCCAAGAGTGATATGTAGGTCTCAATCTCTTCCATCGTTTTGAGAGGGAATTGGGCTTTGCCTTCTTTACAGCCGTTCGTGCAATCGATTTTAGGAAAAAGATCGTTGCGAACGCCGAGGTCGTTGCGCAAAGCGGCCCCGATTTGATCGATGAGCTTAGGCTGATCAGCCTTCCATCCGTAACGCGAGACTTTGCCGTTGACGAGCGAGACAGTACCGCCTTGCCGACCCACGAAGGATTTGATCGTGTCATCCGAGATGGAATTGAGGAGCCCGACACCGGTGAGGGCCATCGGACGGCGGATGGACATTCCCAAACCGTCCTTGCTCAGTTTCGTATCGATGTCGTAGATGTTCTTTTTAAGTGTGACTTCGGTACCATCCATCAGCTTCACAAGGGATGTTTCAACTTTTGTGACCTTGAGGGTGCCTTCCGCATTGTCGCCATTCGGCTGCAACTGGTTTCCGAAGACTTTGCTCTCACTGCCA
>JACMPP010000142.1 GCA_014377445.1 Oligoflexus sp. | reverse complement strand
ACCTAGAAAAAGGCCAAATGCCACGCCCTCGTCCCCAGCTTCTATTCTAGCTATCGATCCAGGCGAGGTCCCTGCAAGTGAGGCGGCTTCACGGACGGAAATTTTCAGGTCCGTTCGACGGCGTTTGAGATCTTGGCCGAGCTTTTGAAGGATCTCCGGGGAGGTGACAACCTTGGAGACATACTGTTTTTTAGCCATCTCTGTCCTCCTTTGATTTTCTATATATCGGTACAAAAAATATATCACTTAATATATTTAAATATCAATAAAATAGGTGTGTTATAAAAAACGATGTATTCATATTTAGATACATACCAATTTATCTTAACGCTTCTTTTCCGAACTGGCGAGAGTAGCCCCATACAAAGGCTCGCCCGAACTTTTGACATGAATGCTTGGATTCAAATCGTGCGAGAAATTAATAGTCAGATCACCCAAAATCTCGAACCCAGGCTCACCCCGGACAAATTGAAATGTTTCGGGTTGGAGCAGATTTAATTCGCCTGACGATTGATTAGTTCGATAACTCAAATAGCTAGTATTTGAGCAAAAAATCTCTCTAGCCATAAGCTCCTCCGTAACCATACAAAAATATGGTGTACGAACTACGCCTATTGGTCAAGAACTATAATTATTCTGAATTTGCAGCAAGTTGGATGAGTCGATTTAAGACGACTTTTTCCCGTATCGTATCATGCGAAAAGGACTGTCGGCAGGCGACAGTCCTCTGACGGTAAGACGGAACTTCGCGATGCTTTACTCTTTTAGAGTTCCGCGAAACGGTCGGTGGCAGCAACCAACGCACGACAATTGCCGGGTTCAAACGCAGCGTGACCGGCATCGGGTGTGATCATTAATTCGGCTTCGGGCCAAGCTTTATGCAATGCCCAGGCTGAGGTGATGGGACAGACCACATCGTAGCGACCGTGCACGATGACTGTTGGAATGTGACGAATGCGATCGATTCCTTTGAGCAGGAAACCATCTTCATTGAAAAATCCCTTGTTCACGAAGTAATGGCATTCGATGCGGGCGAAGGCTAATGCAAATTCATCACGGCCGAAGTGGTCAACGGCAGCCTGCTCCGGAAGGAGTTTGCTGGTCCGCCCTTCCCAAATACTCCAGGCCTGAGCAGCCGCCAGGCGGACTTCGGGGTCATCGGATGTGAGGCGCTTGGAATAAGCGCTGAGAAAATCATGGCGCTCTGCTTCGGGAATCGCTTCGCGGTATGATTCCCAGGCGTCGGGGAAGATTTCGCTCGCTCCAAATTGGTAGAACCAGTCGATCTCCTTTTTTCTCAGGAGGAAGATACCGCGAAGCACGAGTTCTGTTACGACCGTGGGATGGGTCTGCGCATAGGCCAGGGCCAGGGTGCTTCCCCATGAGCCGCCGAAGACCTGCCAACGATCAATCGAGAGATGGGTCCGCAAGGCCTCCATGTCGCGCACGAGGTCCCAGGTGGTGTTTTCCTCAAGGCTCGCGTGTGGTGTGCTCTGGCCGCAACCTCGTTGATCAAAAAGGATGATGCGATAGCGGCTTGGATTGAAGAAGCGTCTTTGATTGGGTTCCGTCCCCCCTCCCGGTCCGCCATGGACAAAGACTACGGGTTTGCCTTTAGGATTTCCAGATTCTTCAAAATAGATCTCATGGATCTTGGAGACCTGAAGGCGGCCTTTACGATAGGGTTCGATTTCAGGATAGCGCCAGTTTATAGGATCACGTTGCATAGTCATATTTTCACCCTAATTTTAGCCAGGTATTCAAAATAATTTTATATTTTTAACATAGGGAGTTCGTCTCCGATGCCCTAAACTGAGGCGAACTTTCTGGGAGTTCCACCATGAAAATTCTTTCAATTCTCACGGGCAAGCCACAAACCGTTACTTTTCGCGGCAAAGTTATTGACACTGGTATATTTAAATCAGCGAGTGCTGGGCCTATTATGCTTAGAACAACGAATTTAGACGGGGATGGACAGGCCGATTTGAAGGTCCATGGTGGCCGTGACAAAGCCCTCTATGCCTATCCTTTCGATATCTACGACGCCTGGCGGGACTTACGACCCCAAGATAAATTTGAAATGGGCGCCTTTGGCGAAAATCTCTGTATGGATGAATTGAATGAGAAAGCGATCTACTTAGGGGATAGCTTTCGAGTCGGCAAGGCGGTCATTCAAGTCACAGAGCCTCGCTTTCCTTGTTTTAAACTTGGAATTAAATTCGAGGACCCGAAGATTGTCGAGCAGTTCATGACTATGGGCCGCCCCGGGGTTTACTATCGTGTCCTGGAGGAGGGTTTGCTTTCGATCGGTGATGAAATGGAGCTGATCGATCGGGAAGAAGTCTTGGTGTCCGTTCAGGAAATATTTGAAATGGAGTCGGAGCCGGATCCCGTGCGTCTTCTGGAAATTCTTAAAGTTCAGTCGTTAAACGAGCACATGCGCAGAAAATATCGGGAATATGTGGATGACGTTTAGATCAACAAGCCGAAGGCGAACCTTCGGCTTTGCGTTACACATTCAATGTAATTGGCTTTGTAAACATCGGTGGTATGTTCGGCCTTCACCGGAAAGTAAGGAGCCGCGCTAAAAGTAAATCGGTTGACAGCTGCAGGGTGCGCGGGACGGAATGTCATAAAAATATTGGGCAAGTATATGTCTTCAGCGAGTTTTACTGAGAATTAAATCGGCTTTTCATTTGGGCCGAAGCTGAAGGCATCTTCTTTGAGAATCGAGACGATCTTGAGATCGTCAAAAGCACTTCTTCAGTGGGTCTTGCTGTCGAAGCAATCAACAAGTCGGTCGGACCTTCCCCGCGCAGCACCCACTCGAACTTCTCCCGAGTCGAGTCTTTGAGCGACTCATCTTCGATTCTGCGCATACTCAGCCCTTGCTGAAGCGCGCCCAGCAAAGGCTGAAGAAAGTTGAGAAGAGCCACTTCCTTCTTATCGAAGCGACTGCCGATAAACTCAGAGCCGCGGTGTGTGACGCCGATTTGTGAGTTGATCTTTCGTCCCAGGACGCTGATCACGATAGGAATACTATCTTGCTCAGGCACTGTCCCCAGCCGAAGACCGCCAAAGGAAAGATCGAGAAGCGGTGCTGTCGAGCCGTCCGGAAGATGCGCCTGGAAGAGGCTCGAATGTTGAAGATCGAATCGCTGATAGACACGGCTCTCGCGCGGCAACTCTTCTTCTGGTTTAGCGCTGGACGTAAATTTCTGAGTGAGGCTTTTGATAGAAGACATGAACTTACGAGTCGACATATTGAGCCCTGCTTTTCTAAACGGATTAACGTCTAGGTTAATCCACTGATTATATTGATATTAAGTGCGGGCGGCTGAGTTCTTAAAGCAAGGGTTTGACAAATGACCCAGGCTATCGATAAATTCGCCGTCCTAAATGAGGAGCACGCGCCATGGATCAATTCCCCGAAAATACTCTAGCCGACGCTCCAGCGACGGCAGCGAATGAAGATAGCCAGTCTCAGATTCACACAGCGCCAGAGCATGTCCACGGTCCGAATTGTTCACACGGGCACCACCATGCAAGTCATGATCCTATGGTTCGTGCCGAAGCAAAAGTCGGTAGAAACGATCCTTGTCCTTGTGGTTCACAGCAAAAATTTAAGAAATGTCACGGTAAGTGAGTTTTTGACCCCACGGATCTTCAAGTTTGTCGGCTTCGATGTATGGTCCACGCCAATTTTTGGCTTCAGAGGGCGCTTGCAATAGCGCCATGAGGCCATCCTCGGTCTTAGGATAGCGGCCGACATGGAGTTTGTAGAAATCGAGGTTTTCACCAATTTTTTTCTCTTGAACCGTGGTGAGATCGATTTTTGCTTCATTATTTTTATTCAAAACATTGGTCATGATTATCGTCAGGATGGTTCCAATGAGTGCTATAACAATCAAAATCTCAATGATTGTCATCCCCTCCTCCGGCCCTTTGCGCCGATCGAAGACAAGAAGGAGTGAGCTTTTACTCTCTTCCCCCTTCCGTCTGAGTCCTATAGTCCGAATATTCATCTTTCGTCCTCAAATCCATTAAAACGTCGTTGATTAGCCCTTTCTCCAACATAATGGAGGCTATAAGTAGCTGGAATCATGAAGGTTACAATCTGGCCTTTAAGGGAATACTAAATCCACCCGATAACGCTCTACCGTCGCAGTCTGGGAGGATGCCGTGCGAATTATCTTAGCAATTTCCCTAATATTTGGGCTACAGGCTTGTTCTGCCAAGCCCAAGCGAATCAACATTTCGAAATTGGGCGGAGTAGATCCCGGACTCGGGGATCCCCCAACTCCCGTCAGTGGT
>JACMPP010000141.1 GCA_014377445.1 Oligoflexus sp. | reverse complement strand
CCAAATCCCCCAAAATCGAGCCACGAATGAACAACAAAACCCTGAAACGAATGTTGAGAGTTGCTCGTCCCGAACTGACACCTTTGTCATGGGGGTTAGTCTTCCTCGTCATCTCGAGCGCCTCGGCTTTGGCTTATCCGCAGTTGATGCGTTGGATGATCGATAATGTTCTGACGCCGAAAAAGCTTGATATGCTGCTGCCCGTAATCCTGGGCCTATTCCTTGCCTTTCTCGTCCAGGGCATCACCTCGAGCCTTCGTTACTTCCTATTCACCATGAGCGGCGAGCGTATCGTCATCCGTTTGCGTCAGAAGCTTTATGAAAGAATTCTCGCGCAAGAAGTCAGCTTCTTCGATTTGAATCGAACCGGTGATTTGATGAGCCGTCTCTCGTCGGACTGTCAGACCCTGCAGAACGCGGTGAGTATCAATGTGTCGATGGGTCTTCGAAACCTGGGGCAGGTCATCGGCGGCCTGGGATTTATGTTCTACACCTCATGGAGACTCTCAGCCCTTATGCTGATCATGATTCCTCCCATCGCCGGTGCAGCTGCCTTGTTTGGTAAAAAAATTCGCAAGAATTCCAAAATATTCTACTCGGTTTTGAGTGAAGGCAGCACCATCGCCAACGAAACAATTTCGGGTGTGCGTACAGTCAAGTCCTTCGTACAGGAAGCGGCTGAAATCGGTCGCTATCGGGCCTCCATGGAGTTAGCCCTGGTCTATGTCCGCAAAGGGATTGTCGCGACGACCACGCTCATGACAGTCGCCACGATCTTTGGTCTTGGGGCTATATGTTTTGTGCTCTGGTACGGCGGCCGGGAAGTGATCCTCGGGACTTTGACTTCGGGTGACATGACCCAGTTTCTCCTTTACCTCATGCTGGTGGCGATTGGTGTGGGGAGCTTGGGTGGTCTTTGGGGCGATTTCATGGCGGCTGTCGGAGCAAGTGAACGCGTCTTTGATATCATTGAGCGTGAACCGGAGCATCTGGATGTGGGTAAGACGCCAGCTCATATTCAAGGTGTGCTTGAATTTACAGACGTTCACTTTCACTATCCAACCCGGACCGATATTGAAGTTCTTAGGGGCATCAACTTCAAAGTGCAGCAGGGACAAGCCGTGGCTCTCGTCGGCTCCTCCGGTGGTGGTAAGACGACCATTGCCAGCCTTCTGCCTCGTTATTATGAACCGACCCTGGGCCAGATTCTTCTCGATGGCGAGCCCATCCACGAAATCAAGCTGGGATGGCTAAGGGAACAAATCGGTGTCGTCTCGCAAGAACCGGTTTTGATCTCGACGACAATTGAAGAAAATATTCGTTACGGAAAGCCTGAAGCCACCGATGCGGACGTGGAGGCCGCCGCTCAGGCAGCCAACGCTTTGGAGTTTATCCGCAGTTTTCCCGACGGCATGAAGACCCGCGTGGGCGAAAAGGGTTTGCAACTTTCAGGCGGACAAAAGCAACGCGTGGCGATCGCGCGCGCCTTGCTTAAAAACCCTAAGATTTTGATTCTCGATGAAGCGACGAGTAACCTCGATACGGCTAGTGAATACCTGGTTCAGGAAGCTTTGCAGCGTCTGATGGAAGGTCGCACGACTCTCATCATCGCGCATCGCCTGGCCACTGTGCGCAACGCCGATAACATCTTTGTGATTCAGAATGGAACGATTGTTCAATCGGGTACACACGATATTTTGATTGCGGATAAAGAAGGTTTGTATTTTGAATTGCTGCAACGGCAGATTCAGTAGGAAGACCTAGGCGTTTTGGGCCATGGAATCGGGGTTCAGCTTTTTGCGGGGTTTCCTGGGGATGCGTGCAGAGGGAAAAGTTTTCTTTTGCCGTCTCTGGTTCCAGATACCGGAAGGCATGCGCGTGGCCTTGTTGATCAGGATTTGACCCGAATTGGAAGACGATCCGAGGGATTGGTCAACGGGTGATTCGAGGTCGATCGTGCGAGCTTCGAGCCTTAAAGCCAAATTCAGGGGGAAAGCCACGATAACTAAGCAGATAATTTTCATTTTAATCAACTTCATGTCTTTTCCTCCCCTTGGCTCAAGCTGTTTTAAGCAGAGCGATCTTAACGAAAAATTCTCAAAAAGCCCAGTAAAGGATGCTTTATTCATCGAGAGTTCAAGAATATGCAGACAACTTGGCTTCTCCCTTGTTTGAGAAAAATCGACTGTGACATTTCATAAATTCTCCGCACTTTGTCGATCATTATCGAAATATTCCGGGCTCTTGTTTCGTCGAGGAGACTTACGACTTCACCTGACCATCTAAAGTCAACAAAGCCTTGTAAAGCTCAGGACGACGATCTCTGAAAAATCCCATGCCCGCTCTAAACTTGCGCGCTTCCTCAAAGTTGACTTGAGAATGCAGCACACCTTCAAAATCCGCTCTCTCTTCGACCAGCTTGTCCCCGCGATAATCGCTCAGGAAGGAATGGCCGTAGAAGTCGCAGGATGAATTCTCCAAGGTCTCTTTACCGATCCGGTTTGCAGCGCCCACGTAGCAGGAGTTGCTTACGGCATGGCCGATCATCGCTCGTTGCCACATATCAGGCGTGTTCGGTGTTTCCACTTCGCCCGCTGGTTCGCTGCCGATTGCCGTTGGGTAGAGTAGAAGGTCCGCACCCTGCAGAGCCATGATGCGGGCACACTCAGGAAACCACTGATCCCAGCAGATGCCGACACCGATTTTGCCATATTGGGTCGACCAGGTTTTGAAACCCGAGTCGCCGTTGTTGAAGTAATATTTTTCTTCATAACCCGGGCCATCGGGAATATGCGATTTGCGATAAACACCGAGTTTCTTGCCATCCGCATCGAACATCACGAGGCTGTTGTAGTAGGCCTGGCCCGCCGTTTCAAAGAAACTGATCGGCAAAACCACTTTCAATTCCGCCGCGAGCTTTTGAAAGCGCGAGAGGAAGGGGTGGCCCTCGAGAGGATGAGCCCAAGAGAAGAATTCTTCGCGTTCGAGCTGACAGAAATAATAGCCTTCAAAGAGTTCGGGCAGCAAAATGATCTTGGCGCCTTTAGCCGCGGCTTCACGCACGAACTGTTCCGCTTTTGCTAGGTTTTCATCGAGCGAACTGCTGATCTTCATTTGGATCAGGGCCAGACCTTGATTGCTCATCGTTTCCATCTCCTCTTAAAACGCATCCGTTAGACTTTGGGTTGCTGCTGGGTGAGGCAGTGAAAGCTGCCCCCTCCGGTGATGATGGTGCGTGAAGCCAAGCCGATCACTTCATGCTTCGGAAAACAAGAACGAATGAGTTCGAGGGCCGGCTTGTCGTTGACGTCATCATACTGGGGAACAATAACAGCCCCGTTGCAAATATAGAAGTTGGCATAAGTCGCTGGCAAGCGGGTGCCGTCTTCCAAATGCATGCGAGCCGCTGGCAAAGGCAATTCCACCACTTTGAAAGCTTCGCCCTTAGTGTTACGGGCAGCCTTAAGGATCCTAAGGTTGTGCTGCATACGCTCGGCATTGATATCGCCGGCATCATGGGTCATCGAAGTGAGAATCGTGTTCTCATCGGAAAAACGGGTGATCGTATCGATGTGACCATCGGTGTGATCGCCTTCAAGGCCGAGCGAAAGCCAGATCACTTGGGTGAAGCCGAGATGGTCTTTCAGCACTTTTTCAAGCTCAGGCTTGCCCATTGTGGGGTTTCTCGTGTCGGTGAGAAGACACTGCTCGGTCGTGATGCAGGTGCCGAGGCCATTGACCTCGAGCGAACCGCCTTCCATCACCACGGGAATATCGTAACGACTCATTTTGAGATATTGAGTGACGAGCGGAGGCACGAGATTGTCGAGGTCCCACTCGTATTTCTGACCCCAGGAATTGAATTCCCAGTTGGTCGCGCGGATCGAGCCTTTGCCATCGCGAACGAAGATAGGACCGTTGTCGCGCATCCAGACATCGTCGAGGGCGATGTCATGGAAGGTCACGTCTTTCACGCCACTCAGAGCTTTCTCAGCCGTTGCCCGGGCTTCGGCATCCCGCAGCAGAAGATGTACAGGCTCAAAGCGCGCAATGGTTTTGACGAACTGAGCGTATTCCGCCCGAACTTCGGTCAAATGCCCGTGCCACATCTCTTCGTCAAAAGGCCAGCTCATCCAGGTCGCGGTATGAGAAGCCCATTCTGCGGGCATAAAATAACCTTGTTCGAAGGGGAGTCCAGTGGCGACGTTTTGCATAGCATTTTCCTATGTCAGGAGAGGCTAGTTCGACAATAAAAAAAGCCTCGTGAAGACGAGGCTAATAGCGTCAATTTCGCTGAAAATCAAGTCTATTACGACTTTTTCCAGTCAATCGTGCCCTTATGCTGCTGAGGGAAGCACTGTTTTTTGTCCTTGGTGCAGACGAATGCTTTCACATCGTAATCGATACGGCCGGATTTGGCGTCACTGGCGATCGGGGCTGTGACCTTAAAGCCGGGGAGCTTTTCGTCGAAGACCTTTGATACGAATTTGCCGTCTTTCATTTCCAGGTTTAATCCAGGCGCTTGCGTGAAGGCAACCTGCCACGGAGCTTCTTTGGAGATAACCATATCGGCATCGGGTTTGACCAAGACTTCGATTTCCAGGTTTTGGCCCACGACTACGGTCTTGGTTTCGACTTGCGAATGTTTCTCGCCAAACCCGAAGACGGTCGGGGAGGAAAGGGTAAGAAATAGAAGTAAGCCTGTTTTTCTCATCAAATGCTCCTAGTTTATAGCACCATTGAATCGTCCGCGGCGCAGTCGGCGCTGCTTGACGAGGTTTTTCCTATGAACTGAAATCACCGAAGGGAGTGATTCCAGGCGGGTGATGACGGTCTCGAGGTGATTGAGGTTACGGACCCCGATTTCAAACTCGAGAAGTCCCATGACACCGGATTCGATTTTGGCTTCAGCCTTATGCACATTGACGCCGTTGTTGCTGAGCAAGGTCGTGACTTCCGCCAGAACACCGGATTTTTCCTGGGTCTTCATGCTGATCGCACAGCGATGGTAATTCTCTTCAACCTGAGCTTTGGCCCACTCCACCGGAATCTTGCGCGCCGGATCTGTGTCCAAGGCACGAGGACAGGTGTTTCTATGAACGGTCACACCACGACCTCGGGTGATAAAGCCGACGATGGCCTCGCCCGGGAGCGGCAGACAGCATTTGCCAAGGTTGACAAGAACGTCGCCATAGCCCGAAACGAGAATGCTACTGTGGGCCGATTTCTTATCGGGTTTGGCTTGATCCAAACCCTGACGATGAATCTGCTCTTGAATTGTTTCTTTAGGCTCTGGGGCGGGGAAAGTCTTAGCGACGACATCATGAGCATTGATCCGGCCGTAACCGATCGCCACCAACACGTCTTCCAAAGTACTTTCGCGGGCTGCCTTGATGAGCTTGGCCGCATCACCGCTTCGCTCGAGATCATCGAGCCTAAGATGACGTTTGTCCAGCTCCTGGCTAAGAAGTTCGCGACCGAGCTTTTTGCTCTTGTCGCGTTGTTCGCTGCGGAGAAAAGAGCGGATCTTGTTGCGGGCCTTCGACGTGACGACGAAGTTCAACCAGTCCTTGCTCGGTTTCTGATGCGGTGAAGTCAGGACTTCAACCATATCACCCGAGACCAATTTCTTTTTGATCGGCGACATCTGGCCATTGATCTTGACGCCAATGCACTTGATACCGACGTTGGAGTGAACGCTAAAGGCAAAGTCCAAAGCCGTCGCATGCTGCGGCAGTGAGAAGACATCGCCCTTCGGTGTAAAGACGAAGAGCTCCTCTTCGAAGAGATCGACTTTTACGGCTTCGAGAAATTCATCCGGGTCGGTCAGCTCGTTCTGCCACTGCATGATCTGACGAAGCCAGGAGAACTTCTGGGCATCGGTCACAGCCGTGGTTTTATCGCGCTCTTTATAGCTCCAGTGAGCGGCGACACCGTACTCACAGGTCTCATGCATTTCGCGGGTGCGGATCTGAATCTCAGCGGTTTCGCCGTTTGGACGAACCACTGTGGTATGGAGCGACTGGTAAAGGTTGGCCTTGGGCATCGCAATATAGTCTTTGAAACGACCGGGCATCGGTTTCCACATCGCGTGGACCATACCGAGTGCTTCGTAACAGTCTTTGATGGACTTCACGATGATACGGAAAGCGAAGAGATCGTGGATATCCTCAAACTCCAGGTGTCGTTCCGTCATTTTTTTATAGATGGAGAAAAAATGCTTGGGTCGACCATAGACCTGCATTTCGGTAAAACCGTACTTGGTAAGCTCAGCTTCCAGAACCGTCTTAACGTCACTGATGTAGTTCAAGCGCTGCGATTTCTTCGCGGCGATCTTGGTGCGAATGTCCTGATAGATCTCAGGCTTTAAAACCCGTAGACAAAGATCTTCCAACTCGCTTTTGATCCCGTTGATACCGAGACGGTTGGCAAGAGGTGCGTAGATGTCGAGCGTTTCCTGCGCAATGCGCTTCCTTTTCTCCATCGGCATATCGTCCATCGTCCGCATGTTGTGCGTACGATCGCAAAGCTTGATGAGGATAACGCGCAGATCCTTCGCCATCGCGATGATCATCTTACGGAAGTTTTCCGCCAGCTTCTCTTCGTTCGAACGGAATTGGATCTTATTGATCTTGGTCAAACCGTCGACCAGTTCACGAACTTCAAAGCCGAAGCGTTTCTCGATGTCTTCGAGAGTCGCAGGCGTATCCTCAACCGTATCGTGCAGAATCGCTGCGACGATCGAGGGCGTATCAAGCTTTAATGTGGAAACGATGATGGCGACGGCAAGGGGATGGCAGATATAGGGCTCACCCGAATTTCGTTTCTGCAGAATATGACATTCCGCAGCGTATTCGTAAGCGGTGTGGATGATGCCACGCTCGGCGGTCGGCATGTAAGTATCAAGACTTGCCAATAGGGCTTTGAACTCGTCATCCGGGCAGAGAACCGGTTTCGACGGGGTCACGTTTGGATTGCTCAATTCTTTTTTGATACTTTCGCTCATGCATTCCCGCTCGAGTGTTGAGTCTAAGGTAGCTGATCAGCAAGGAGACTCTTCTAAGGCTATTCTCTCATAAAAACAGGAAAAAACCGCTTTATTTTGGAGATTCCTCAAGCGGCACCCTGTACGGCGCCGATGTTAAGAGTCTGATTCAAGGGATAGATTGGATAACATGGCGAGAAGACGTCTAAAATCAGCTGCTACTCCGAAACTGTCTTTAAGCTGCCCATTTTCTCTCTAAGCCCCTTGATCCAATCGGCAGTTTCGAACTCCACATTGAGTGTCTGACAAAGCATTAATCCTTCAGGATCCCCCTTACCTTCGGGTTTACCACTCAGAATGATGCTTTTCAACTTTTGATAGGCGACTTCCAAATCGTTATTAATGATAAGGATATCGTACTCATGCGCCTTTTGGATCTCGTCATAAGCGTTCTGCAAACGCACCCAACGGATCTCCAGAGGATCGGATCCTCTTTTCTCTAATCTCTGCCATAAAGAGGACATGGAAGGGGGGAGAATAAAAATGCTGATCGCGTTGTCCAGTAAGTTTTTGGCATTATGCCAGCCCTGTATATCGATTTCGAGTAGGGGGTCTTTGCCACCGTTTTCGATGCGCTTCAACTCACTAAATGTCGTGCCGTAAAGGTTGCCGTGAACCTCAGCCCATTCGATAAATGCATGGGCTTCGACCATCGCCCGGAATTCGTCCGCTTTGATGAAGTGGTAATGAACCCCATCAACTTCGCCCTGTCTGGGACCGCGGGTCGTATGGCTGACCGACATTTCCAGGCGCGGACACTCTTTGAGCATACGGCGGTTCAATGTGGTTTTGCCTGTGCCCGATGGAGCTGAAACGACAAATACTGGCATAATAAGCCTCTATAGCAATCGCGCCCTGTGACGCTATTCGATGTTTTGAACCTGTTGTTTCAAACGTTCAATGTTCTGCTTCAGCGTCAAAGAATGGGTCGCAACGTCAAGCTGGGTAAGTTTGTTCGAAATCGTATTCACTTCACGATGCATTTCCTGGCAAAGGAAATCGAGCTTACGACCTGATTCGTCCTCAGTTTCCATTATACGCAAGAATTCGTCTTCGTGGGCTTTTAGCCGCGTAAGTTCTTCTTCGATGTCGGCGCGATCGGTGAGGATAGCGAGCTCACTCAACAATCGATCGTCGGGAATAATCTTGGACAGATCAGGAACGCTTTCATCGACCAGGCCCAGAAGGCGATCGAGTCGTTTCTTGTACGTTTCAAAAAGAGCGGCCTGAATCGTCTCGCGTTTGGCCAGGATCGCTTCACGATCACTGTTCACGGCATCGACGAGTTTCACCAGTGCCGTTTGTAAAACCGCGCCTTCACTCGCTCTTTGCTTGTTCACTTGAGCGAGAGCCAACTCCATCACCTTACGGATGTTCTCTTCGTGGCTCGCGATGTAAATATCGCCCGGGACGCTGCCGGCCGAATCCATGGCGCCTTCGAAACGCATCACTTCATATTGGGAAAGTGGCGTGAGACTGGGATGGATTTCGCGAAGCTCTTCGGCGAGGCCGAGATAATGTTTGATCGCGGCTTCGTTGAGTCGAGGCAGGTGCGCGGCCTTATCGAGCTGGCTCAGGTCGAAGAATACGTCGACCTTTCCGCGCTGCAAATGGCTCTTCACCAACGCCAGGAGCTGAGGTTCGAGCGAGAGGAGGCTGCGCGGAAGTTTTATGGAAATATCACAAAAGCGGGAATTGAGCGTACGAATTTCACAGCGATATTGAGTATTCGCTGTACTGAGTTCTGCACTGCCGAAAGCGGTCATGCTTTTGAGTGACAAGAAATCTCCTAGCAGGAGCTACGGTGCTAAAAGCAAATAGCCCTCGATTTGCAAAGAAATCTGAGGTCTTGCATTAATTCCGCGCGCGCCATTTTGTTAGCAATATTAACTCCGGCACGATACCTCTGAAGGCCGTGAATCTCAAGACGTCTTTCGTTTATAATCACGTCGCTTAGACGTATATTGAAAGGCAAAGCATCGCGAAACCTGTGCCCCTTGCTGGGAAGGGCGTGGACATGGACCTGGACTAGATATTTGAGCTAGTTCCTTAGGCCGATTTTGCGCTACGATAATCATCCATGAGCTGCTCTTTGAGGTGCCATAGTGGTCAGTGTTAATCTGATCTTTCACATAGTCTCCGCAGTTACTTTCGTAGCTCTCATCTGGTACCTGCTACATCTGCAGACTCAGATGGCTTTTCTGCGGGAACTGACGTTAAGCCTGACAGCGCATCAGATCAAACTTAGGGTCGACTGGCCCGAGGCTTTCCTCAGGCACTTCGCGGAGGCCTATGGCATCCGCTTTGTAAGTTCGGTGCCGGCCAAGACCAGAGCTCAGTCCGCTCCGCAAAAGATCGATTTGAAACTCTGGTCCGAGGCCCAAAACAGCCTGGGACTTGAGAGCATTGAATGGTCTGGAGACCGCTGCCGCCTTGAGGTTCGGCAAAAGCTTGATCTCGAAAGCTGGCGAGTGAGACTGGAAGCCTCTTTTCAGGGTAAAATACTGTTTGAGTTGTCACCATCATCCGCATCTTCAAAGGGTGTATAGGGAGTCCTATGTTGGGTTTGAAACGCGTTCTGTTGGCATTGCTTGCTTTTCTGTTTATGACGGCTTGTCAGTCGAATACCGATCAGCAAAAACCTGAGATCACTCGCGATATGTCCATATCCGAGGCCTACGGTCTCGCCAAAGTTCACGGCGCGGATATCATGCAAAAGGTGAAAGAGCTGGCGAAGGAGCGGAACGAGCTACCCAAGCTGGCTTCGATGACTGAAGCGGACCTGTTGAACAACCATTCGAAGATGTCCTTCAACGAGCTGAGTCATGCCACGAACATGTATGTCTACTCCAGCCAGAAGGCTGAGCCGAAAGTGATTAAAGCTTTGCTCAATGCAAGAGAGCCTGGCGTCCGGAAGATCGGCTGGCGCCTGGCGGCTGTTAAGCCGTCCAATGCAGTCGGTGCGGTGGTCGACAATGTTTTGAATAATGCTTTGTCGAATGGTCGTGAAGACGAGATCCTGGATCCCGACATGGCGAAGGCCCTGCAAGAGAACGGCCTAAAGGGTGATTATACTTTCCTCGAGCGCGGACTTTCAATCCAAGGCGCGCCTGAGTATGCAACGGCGATGCTGGCTCTAGACCCCAAGAACGCGACACCGGCCTTCCTCTCTTATCTCATGCGTGCGGATCTCGAAGATCTTCGTCAGTTGAATCAGAAGTCGATCAACGTTTATACCTGTACGGTTATCTTTAGGTTCCTGATGGAGAATCCACTGCCGATCTCTCATCCTGGTGTCGCTAGCTTGTTCTTGTTTGCAGTGTCGCGTAACCGCGGCTTGGCGGATATGGCGAACACGGTTCTTGAGAAGCAGATCCCTGAGCATCGGGCGAGCTTTGCAGCGATCCTCGCTCGTCTGCCCGTGCCGGTGCAGGTTGCCTTCATCGAGAACAGTCAGCGTGAGATGACGGCGAATTTAAGGCTGCTCTTGAATGACTTGAAGGATGTGGCTCAGAATAAAGAAGTGATTGAAGAGTTGAATTCGCCGAATGAGTCTGGGGCTCAGTGAGTCTTGGGGTTGGTTTGGAATTGTTTTGAGAAGCCCGGGGTTTTTGCCTCGGGCTTTTTTGTGCTTGGGTTCGGCAGGGATCGATTGCTTTAAGTTAAAAGTCCACACAAGAGCCTGTGGACGCTAATATTGTTCATACTGAACGATTCCGTTTGCGACAAAGGACAGAAATCTTTCGGAAGTTAGTCGTTGCCCTTGAGTGTGGAAAAAAT
>JACMPP010000140.1 GCA_014377445.1 Oligoflexus sp. | reverse complement strand
GGGAAGTAACCATTATAAATATGCAGATCCGATCCGCAGATAGCTGTCGACGTCACGCGGAGTATGACATCGGTGGGTGCTTCAATTTTCGGATCCGGAACATTCTCGTAACGCATATCGTTCGGCTTATGAAACACGATCGCTTTCATATTTTAAACTCCTCTCAGATGGTTTGGTCGCGGGACTTCCCACAGGAATGACAATAATTTTCTTGCCCTACGCATGTCAGCGAATGAATTTTTTCGGTGCGGAATATTGATACGCAGAATGCCGGATCTATTGAGGAAAGTAGAATAAATGCCTTCCGGTGTACGAATGTTGTTTCGCGCAAAATGTGACGGCAAAAGAGACGATTTAAGGCTTAAAGAAAAACCCCAGAGCTTTTTCCCAAGGCCACTGAAGAGGTTCACGTGGCTTCCGCCGTTGACCGTCCAGAGTCCAACCTTCGACCCTCCTAAACAATGGTCGAAGACCAGGGAGTTGGTTGCGTTCTCACTGGAACGGAGCCCAGGCCAAAGAGAATGAGATCCTCCGAAGCTTTGTTTGATACAGGGCTCTTGCAGCCTTCGAGCTGGGCCCAGTTCTGAACTGTTTCCAAAGCCCCCGAGTAGGATTCATTATTTTCATCGCAGTCATGCGCGCTCGCAACTTCTCATTTCGATTTCAGCGAATTCTTCATAAATCAACGACTCTCGTAACTTGCCGCTCTTCGACAAAAGCGTGGTTCGCCAATTGGTGGCCCTGTATGCAAGTAGATAGACTTCTATGAAAGGAGATTCTATGAAATTAATTTTGAAAATTATCGTTTTGTCCTGCTTGGTATCGCATGCCGCGATGGCCCAGGAACGCGACAAAGAAATTTGGTCCTCCTGGGGGGGAAATCCCGAAAACACCCATGTAGGAATCAACAGTCCATTGATCACTCCAACGACTGTGGGGGGCCTTAAGGTCAAATGGGAATTCAAGACTCATGGCGATGTTTCGGCCATTCCTCTCGTTACAGAAAAACACGTGTATTTTTCCGATTGGGGAAAAGGGTTTTTCGCGCCACTGGCTGGGGGCAGTTTCCTGCATTCTGTCGATCGGGAAACGGGCAAGAGGGTCTGGTCACGATCGGTCTTTAAATACAGCAAGAATCTTCTTAATTCGCTGGCCCGCAGTAGCTTTGCCATTGCCGGGGATCTTCTGGTCTTCGGTGACAACCGCGGTGTCCTCGACTCACTTTTAAGCATCAATGGATCGAAGGGAGCTTCGGTTTACGCAATCAACCGCTACACGGGCGAGCTGGTTTGGAAGACGATTGTGGATAGCAATCAGCTGTCGATCGTCACGCAATCTCCGGTGATTCACAATGGCAAAGTCTACGTGGGAACCTCCTCGGACGAAGAGGCAGCCGCTCGTATTACGAACGACTGCTGCTCGTTCCGGGGCTCAATGATGGCACTTGATTTGGCCACGGGGCGAATTATCTGGCGCACGTATATGGTGCCCAAAAGTGAAGAACAGGATGGTTTCACAGGCAACGCTGTCTGGGGCAGTCAGCCGGCTATCGATGTCAAACGGAATGCCGTTTATATCGCGACTGGCAACAACTACACCCTTCCCGCAGCCCTTGAAGAGTGCATTAAGAAGTTTCAGGGCAAACCCCTGGATCAGCAAAGCGAGTGTTACGATAAACTCGATTCACCGGAGAACTTTGCCAGTTCCGTCCTAGCGCTGGATCTGGACACAGGCGCGATCCAGTGGGCCCGCAAGCTGCAAAACTTCGGTGCCTGGACCTATGCCTGCGATCCCAAGCTCGTCCCTATTCTCCCCGTGAAAAGCAAAAACTGCGAAGATCTCGATTCACTCGACTTCGACTTCGGTCAGGCGCCCATGCTGGTCCACACGAAGATTGCGGGAGCCGACAGGGATATCGTTGCCGTTGGACAAAAGAGTGGAGTCTTCTGGGCCTTCGATCCCGATCAGGCCGGTGCGACTCTCTGGACAACTGCGGTCGGACCGGGCGGTACATTGGGTGGAATGGAATTCGGATCCGCGAGTGATGGTGATCGAATTTATGTGCAGATCACGAACTTCAGTCATACAGAATACGAAATTCCTGCTGGCCCACAAAAGGGCAAGAAGGTAAATGGCGGGAGTTGGGCCGGACTCGATTCCGCGACAGGGAAAATTCTTTGGCAGACGCCGGATCCGACGAGCGAGAAGTCCCTTAAAGGGCTCCTGGTACACCCGGTCTTTGGGGCCTTCCTGGGCGACGGTTATTTTGCAACGGCCAAGGGCCCGATGACGGTGAACCAAGGCGTGGTGTTTGCAGGTTCGATGGATCGCAAAGGACACATGTATGCGTTCGATGGCAAGGACGGCCGCATCCTTTGGGATTTCGAAAGTGGTGGCTCAGTGATGTCAGCTCCGGCGATCGTGGATAACGTACTCTATTGGGGCTCGGGCTATTCGAAAACTGGATTTGGCAACAAGAAATTCTATGCTTTCAGCTTAAGTAAATAGAGTTCGTTGTGAGTGGGGTACTGCGCTCCTCTATCAAGCAGGTGTTTATCGATGGTTTCTTCCACGGGGATCCCCACTCGTAAAATATTCATTCTCAATGAGAATGCCAAACTTTGTATCATCGACTTTGGACTCGTGGGGCGGTTGAGAACCGATCAAAAAAATGACCTTATCACAATGGTCGTTGCAGTTCTGATCAAGAATGTGACGACGATTTCCCGAGTCTTCTTGCGCATGGGCACACCCTTGAAGAGGGTAAATCTTCTCCAGCTGAGAGCCGATATCGCCTGTCTCCAGGAATACGGTATTTCAATGGGAGACCTTTCGTTGCCGCTCTATCCCGCTTGCACCAAACCTTTTTGCAAGGCCTGCCACTGGAGAAGATTGAGCTGCAAATCATAAACATTTTGATGCCATTCGCTTAACGCGGAACGTTTTTCCTGCTGAGCATCGATCAGAGGTTGAATGCCGATCAATCCCGTTTCGTAAAGTTTCTTTTGAGCAGCGTAAAGCTCGCCCGCGGTCTTGTATGCATTTAGGCTGATGTCAAGATTCTTATGGGCCTCTTGAATGAAGTTTCGGAGTCGCGACGTTTCGGATTGGAGCTGGTAACGGGCGTTCGCGAGTCGCGCGCTCGCCACATTCCTTTCGGCCGCTGCCGCATTGTTGCGGGCGTCGAGGGTACTGTCCCAGAGGGTCCAGTTCAATTGCAGCTCGAAGCTTGAGCTACCTGTATTGCCTTTGATGACACCGACTCCAGGCTGATTGTAATCACTCTGGTTCTGGGCCCGCGTGTAGCGACCCAAGAAGTCGATATCGGGATAGAAGCGCTGCCGGTAACCTTGGGAAAGCGCAAGATCGGATCTCTTTTCGGTTGCTATGGCAATCTTCTCACTGAAACTCGGGGGCACTGTCTCATTCAGCAGAGGCGACAGTCGGGGATAGGGCAGACTTCTGACCGCGAGCGTTTTGATCTCGCTGCTCATGGCATCGGGGCTTTGGCTGGGGCCAAGCAAGGATGTAAGCTTGAGAAGCGCCTGCTGGGTGTTCAGGTTGTTCCGGGCGACCGAAGCTTTGGCCGAACTTTCGCGCATCGTGGCATTGAGAACATCGATGCGTCCCGCTTGCCGCGCTTGAAACTTTCTATCCGCCAACGAGCGAATTTCACTGGCATCGGCTGCGGCGGCTTCTTCGATAAGTTGTCGCATCGATCGAAAGTTATATTCAAGAGCCGCTTTGCGAGTGGAGAAATCGATCGTCGTGCGTTCCGCATTTTGATCGATTTCAGCGAGTGCTTCGTTTTGCCTGGAAATCGCAATCTCTCCGGCATCGCGCCCTCCTCGCCAAATATTTTCCCGCAAGGTCGCGGTCAAATCTTTGTTGGCATAACGGCTCCGGGTGTGCAGATCAAAGTCCTTTACCTCCTGACGCGCCGTACTGCCGTTGAGTGAAACCAGCGGCTGGTAGGCAGCCCGGGCAGCATCGACGTTGTAGCGCCTCGCAGCCAGTTCCTCATCCTGTACCTTCAGTGTGGGGTAGGCACTTTGAGCTTGACTGACCAGGCGTTCGACAGCGGCTTCTGCCGCTTTCGCTTCTGGTGAATCATCTTCGCTTTCGATGCCGATTTGCTTAACGATCTGCTCCATGCGATCGGGATCCGCATGAGCTAAGGATGAGGCAAGCATTACGGAGACGAACACGGACGATGACAAAAGCAAAGGGCGTTTCATGGTATGACTCGAACTTGATTTTTTATTCACTTCTTAAGGCCTCGCTTGGATCCAGCTTAGAAGCCCGGAGGGCTGGCATCATGCCAAAGGTCATGCCGCAAATGATAGCTGTGCCGAGTCCTAGACCGATTCCCAAAGGATCCAATAACAGTTGGGAAACGATGAGATCAGGTTTTGCGATGTGACCGACGATGGCGACGAGATTGCAAAAAACAGATCCGATGAAGGTTCCGACCAGCCCTGAAATAGAACAGAGCAGCATGCACTCCAGCAGGAACTGTTGAATTATATCCCGATCGGTGGCGCCTAAAGCCTTGCGCAAACCAATTTCCTTGATCCTCTCGGCGATTGTCACCAGCATGATGTTCATGATGCCGATGCCTCCGACCAGTATCGAGAGACAACCGATCAAGGTAACCAGGGCCTGAAAAATCGTTATGAACGTCATGATCTGCCCAATGACTTCTTCTGGAACGGCTGCTTTAAAAGGCAGTTTGAGGCCCGTTTTGAGACGAAGATAGTTGACGACAGAATCGGCAAGCCATCTTTGTGAAACCCCGGGATTGGGTACGACTGAGACCCAGCTACTGCGTTTGTCCGAGGCATAATGAAGGACCGTTGCGAGAGATAGGAATGCATGGCTGTTCGCGCCTTCCTGCCCGAAGCTCACGTCTTTTTTCTTAAGGACGCCGACGATAGTGACGGCCATTTGCATACGTCCCCGTAGCGATACAGTTTCACCGAGAGGAAAGTCAGGATTGGTAAAACGACCTGAATACTGCTTGGCAAACATCGTCTCGCCGAATTCTGAGCCGACCAGAGCGACTGGACTTGCCTGACTCAGTTCCTGGGGTCCTAACATGCGGCCTTTGTCCAACTTTAAGCCCTGGTCGATAAAGGAATGGAGATCCTTGAATGTCTCGATTTCCAATTCGTTCGTCTTGCCGCCCGCGACGGCCTCCTGCGTGATGCTTCGCCAAATCAGAGAGAATCGACCATAGGGGGCAAAGGTGGATTGTAAGGCCGGCAGGTCCTGATTTTCATGAAGGCCCTGCCAGTTGACTTCCGTTGTTTTCGAAAGAGCCTCTCGATCGAGGCCCACGTAGATTCGATCCGCGCCCGCACGGTCGAAGATTTTGAGAATGACCCCTTGAGCGGCTGAGCCAAGTGTCATCATTGTCGTGATCGAAATCACGCCGATGATGAGGCCCAAAGAGGTGAGGGCAGTTCGCAGCTTGGCAGAGGCCAGTGCCTGCCAGGCTTGACGAAAGGGGGCAAGCATTGGCCAGCGCGAACGCAGGCTCTCTCCAGAATCAGCGCCATCGAAATTCCGAGGCGCAGGAGCCTGGTCTGAAGGATCCAGTTTCATGCCTTCCTGAACTTGATCGGATACTATGATCCCGTCTTTAAGCTCAATGCGGCGGCGGGCCGCTCGTGATACATCAGGATCATGGGTGATGAGTATGACCGTTCGACCTTCGGCATTCAATTCAGCGAAAATTCGCATCACTTCCGATGAACTTTGCGAGTCGAGGGCACCAGTGGCCTCGTCAGCCAGCAGAATTGCGGGATCAAGGAGAAGGGCGCGTGCAATCGCCGCTCTCTGCTTTTGCCCCCCACTCAGGTGAACGGGAAGTTTGTGTGCCTGATCTCTGATGCCAAGGCGTTCCAGAAGTTCAAGGGCTCTTCGTTCGTAGTGACGACGCTCGCTCGCATCGGGACGAGGCTGTAGGTAGTTCAATGGCACGAGGATATTGTCGAGAATACTTAAACGCGGGAGAAGATGAAATTGCTGAAAGACGAAGCCAACCGTTTTGTTGCGCAAGGATGCGAGTTGATCGCTTCCGAGCTTCGATGCTTCCTGACCCGCGATTGCAAAATGACCTTCTTTTGCCAACGATAAAGTCCCCAGCAGGGCCATTAAGGTTGACTTGCCGGATCCTGATGCTCCCGTTATCGCGACGAACTCGCCTGCTTCGATTTTCATTGAAAGATTTTTTAACGCGACAAAGGCCGTGTCGCCCTCACCGTACCGATAGGTTAGATCGTTGATTTCAATAACTGTCACGTCTTGCTCTCTTTTTTCTTGGCAGGATCGAGTTCGCTTTCAATTTCGAATATTTTGGGCGAGGCGAAATCGATTTCCATCACTTCATCTCCTTCTTTCAATCCGGAAATGATCTGCACATCATTGGCATTCACAGCGCCCGTTACCACGCGCTCAAATCGATAACCATCGGACTTCGATTGGTCCTCAAGCCGGACGTAGGAATGAGTGGGAAGGATGAGAACGGACGCGAGACTGAGAGTCAGAGCGTTGACCTGCTTGTCAAAAATGAGTTTGACAGTTGCATTCATACCGGGGAGGAGTCTGGCGTCTTTTTGATCGATATTGATGTAGACATCGAAGTAGGTGTAGTCGGCCTTGGCGTCTGTACGGCCCTGACCTCCAATTTGCTGAACTGTGCCTGCATAGGACGCATCGGCGTAAGCATCGAGTTTGACCGTCACCGCGAGTCCCTGCTTGATGGAATGTAAATCGGCTTCCATCACCTTGGTGCGAACCTGAAGATGGTTCATGTCTGCCACGACCATGACCATGCGGTCGTTGCTGGCTCCAATCTCGGAGCCTCCACCAAAGCCCGATCCTCCGGATACATGGTCTCCAGGTCTCTTGTCGATGAGTGTGACGATGCCTGCCACCGGAGAACGAACGTAAACGATTCCCGAGCCATCAGCCTTGCTGGCTTTAGCCTTCGTTTTGATTTTGTTGTCGAGACCCAGGTTGGATTCGACGACTTGCAGGCGATCCCGGGCCAGAGCCAGCTCAATCTTCATTTTCTCAAGGTCGCTTTCATCACGGGCAACCTGGTCGACTCCGATCAGATCCTTGACGAGATTCTTGTTCTTAACGATCTTGGCATTTGAGACGATATCCTGCTCAAGAGACTTTACACGGGCCCGCATATCCATAAGCTCGGTCTGGCCGCTGGCCTCGAGCTGCATTGTGAAAAGGAGGTCGTTTTCTTCGACCTTCTGACCTTCTTTCACATTGAGAGCCACTATGCGCCCCGATTGCTGAGCGGTGATCACCATGGTGGTTTCAGGGAAAACTTTTCCCGAAAGTTCCAGGGACTGCGACATGTCCTTTTTCACGACTTTGTAAGTCTTGCTGTTGGATTTATTGTGCGACGATCGGCTCTTCCAGGCAATTCCACCAGTCAAGAGCAGGACGCAGGAGACGATAGCGACATAAAAACCAAACTTATGTCGATTTTTGAAGTTCTTTAGGAAGAGTGGAAGGATTCGCATAGATCACCTTATTGGATAGAAACATCTTATTTTAAAGAGAATATCGTTAAAGAAAGATTTCTAAGATTTAGCATTAACGCTCCCAATCATCAAGGTGCTTGGATCGCGCTGCTGTATTTATTTGCAAACAAGCAACTTTGTTTGCAAATGCCACTATGTCTTGTCTCAGGTTTGAAGTGGCTGTTTGTCAGGAACTGCTGAGAAAAGACCTTGATTTGATCGGCATAAAATCCATCAATATTCTAAATTTGATTTATTCTTCACCATGACACAGGAAAAATCTATGAAATTTCTATTGAAAGCAGCTTTTGCTCCTCTGGTCGTGATGATGTCCCGGAGCGGCAAAAGTTTTGTGATGGGCGAGGCTGCAAAGATATTTGAAACAGCTTCAGCTGCACGATTCTGGGACGATTAAGGCGAATTCTATCTCAGATTTGATCTTACGGAACTTGCAGACTTGAAAAGCCAGACCTTTCTTTGGGCTGGATTGTACATTGACGGCGCGGCTTCATTTTCGGGCGAAGTCGTCGCCGATCAGTTTGGCAAGAACGAACGTCGCTTTCCAGCCCGCGTAAGACGGCTCGACACGACAGAGACAGGCAGCTAATACCGTATTGAAATTCTCAATGACTCCAATGAAGTCATCAAAGAAGTCTTTCATAAATGTCGTATTCAAGGTTCAGAATGCTTTGCTGACCAAGTAATGCGTGAAAACGTAATTTTGAAAAAGAGAGTCGCTGGCTTCTACCAACGACTCTCTTTTCTATCTGCTCAAAACGATGCATCGATCGCCAACTACCTTCGAAACAATGCCGACCAGGTTTGGATTCACGCCAGAAATCAGATAATTTCTTCCTCCTTTACTGGTCCGGCGGCTTCAATAGAACGGATGCAGGCCGGTAGGCTTCCTGGCTCGATTTGATGAATGCTCTTTTGGACTTTAGAAATCATTCATCACGCCAAGCCGTTCAAAAGCCCTCAAAGCGACCTTTTTTCACGTTTTCGACAGCTTCAGCCACTTGATGTCGGTCTCGCGTTTGTGACTCACGATGCCGCATAGCGTCGCGTTCTCCCGATGAGGTGAAGAGTGCTTTTTGAGTGCTCTTCTTGGAAGCGGCTGATTTTTCGAGCGCTTTATCCCCACCGTAACTAACCGGCGCGGTGCGAATCACCCGGCGAAACACCGCGGCTCCGCCCTCGCACTTGGGACAGTGAGCGTCTGCATCCCATGCATTCAATTCAGCTATTTTTAAAATGGCTACATCTTCAAAGCCACATTTCGAACATTCGACGTCATAACTAGGAATAAGCACCTCGGAATCAGGGGTGGACTGCACTCGCACATGATAGCAGAGTTTGGTTGCTCTGAATTCTATTTCATTCGTGGATTGTGGCATATTTGGATGGGACAAAGAAGAAGAAAGTGAGATAGAAGTCTTAGCCTTTGCTCCCGAGCCTTAGTTTTTTGCCCTCGATTTATTCAACTATTCTCCGCTGACAAACACGTAATCGGAGGCATCAGCGAAAACCTGGCCTTCGTTAACCAACAGATCCAACTCTGTCTCATTGATAAAGGTCATGTAACGGCTATCTTGCGCAATATAGTTCTTCAGCCACGCCGTAGCCATGCGGGCGATCTCCTGATGCTTGTTGCCTCTTGCGAGAACTCTGCAGTGGTCGAGGGCACTCACGTAGGCGAATGCCCTTGGAGCATGGGTATCCATCGCCGCAAAGACTCGATTCACGGTGCTGGCAATCGCCACAGTATCCAGTTTGCCAACGACGAAGAGATAGGGGGCTTCGCTAAGGGGTAGGGCCGGGCGATAAGCATTGATGGCGACAACGCCCTTGATTTCTGTTTTCAGTTGATTGGCGGCGAGAACAGCACCTGCAGCGCCGAAGGAATATCCGCTTAGACCCAGATTTTCTGTGTCGACTCTTCCCATCAAGGGAGGAATTTTTCGCTCAGCTTCAAAATATCAACGCACTTCATCAAACACTGAAGCCAATAAGACATAATAGGGATGAATTGACGAAAAACACCCGCAAAAGATATTCTCCCTCGAGAACGGCCGTTGAGAGCTGAACTTTGAAAGCAAAATACCGACGGATTGACTCTCATTTCACTTTCAATACCTGTAATATTTGCTAAGTTCTGCGTTGAATTTAGAAGAAGGATAACCCGTGGGAAGAAAGTCATCAAAAATAGCCTTGAGAAAGGGCGCTGCCGACGTGGCACGAGGCCAGCTCTACACAAGAATGCTAAAGGACGTCTTTAAGGCCTCCAAAGGTGGGAGTGCCGAACTCTCTGCCAACTTCTTGTTGAAGGTCGCGATCGAAAAGGCCAAAAAATTCAATGTCCCCCGAGAGCATATTGAGAAGGCTATCAAGAAAGGGCAGGGCGAGGGCGGAGCCGGATTTCAGGACATTGCCTACGAAGGTTACGGCCCGGGTGGTGTCGCTGTTTTTGTAGAGTCCTCCACCGACAATCCCACACGAACCGTCGCGAACATCCGCAGCCATTTTAAAAAATGTAATGGTGCTCTCGGCAATTCAGGCTCGCTGCAATTCGTGTTTGATCACAAAGCGCAGTTTGAAATTGTCGCTGAAGGCATCAACGAAGAAGAATTTACCTTGCATATGATCGAAGCGGGCGCCGACGATGTCGAGCTTGACGAAGGTTATTTTGTAGTCACGGCGCCTAAAGAGGCTTTCGGGCAAATCCAGGAAAAACTCCAGGAAATAGAAGTCACGCCGGAGGACGCCTCGCTTGTGCGCATTCCGAACAATAAGAAGCATGTCGATGATGAAACCTTGGTGCAGATAGAAAAGCTCATCGACTTTCTTGAAAACGATGACGATGTTGCTACGGTCTATCACAACCTTGAGAATGAAATCTGAATGGACCGGTCGTGGACAGTGGCTCAGCCTCCATTCACGACCTCGTTAAATCCATAGGATTTGATCTTGCAGGAAGGGTTGTTCCTGGAAGGCGAGGTGATCGCTTATAATATGATCGATGTAAGCGGTCTCTGCAGGAGGCGCATGGTTTTCGAGTAGCCTCAGCTTCGATTTCACGGTCTACGCATAGAAGTAAATCAAGAGTTCGGAAATTATTGAGTGGGTTCGCATGCATGTCTTACAACTCTGATAAAGTGACCGCCAGCATCGTCGACAGAAAAAGGGTGACGACAATCGGAAGCAGAAGTATGAGGACATAGACGAGTAATGCGGTTCCTAGAAGCTTCGCAAGGGTGGTCGCTGGAATCTGAAGGTTGACCCTTAGACTCATTTTTTTTGCAAAGACGACTCAGCGCCGTCGAGAAACTCTCAGGTTTGACACTTACTTTAAGTTAACAAGCCGGGCAAAATTTTGGTTCCGTCATATCCAAATTTTTCAGTGGGAATGCCCATCGCATTCAGAAGCGTCACATGAAGATTGGCATAGGGGGCATTCGTCGCAAAATTCAAGTGCATACCAGGTTTGATTTTGCCGCCGGCCTTGCCTAAGATCGCCATCGAAATGTCCACATGATTGTGGGCCGCGCCTTGGCCCATGCCGGGCAGAAGGAGGAGCATGGTATTGTCGAGGATGTTGCCATCGCCCTCAGGAATATTTTTAAGTTTTTGGGCGAGATCGAGACACTGCTTACTTTCCCAGGTTTCTACGGCAATTAGCTGGTCGAGTCCGCGTTGATCGCCATAGTGAGAGAGCGAATGGTGACCTGCCGAAGGCTGGCCTGGGAAAAGAAAATCGTAAACGCGATAGCTCAGCTCAAATTCAAGCATAAAGGTGATCACCCGGGTCATATCACAGCGCAGGGCCAAGACCATCAGGTCATTGAAAGCTGTGACTTTAGCCTGATGATCGTAGAAGAGGCTCGGTGCCACCGCATGACTCGAACACAAGCTGCTTGAATCTGAATTTATGCGAACCTCAATTTCGCGCACCCCGGTTAAATATTCGTCGAGCTTGGCTTTGTCAGCGCTGTTCATGTGAGCGCTGAGACTTTTGGCATCATTTTTCACAAAATCGAGAACGCTTTTTTGCGTTGCCAAACGTAAAGCCTTTTGCGCTTCGGTGGCATTGGCATCAAAGCCAGCAAAGAGCTGATTAAACGCCGCCATGGGGGTGGCCAACGGGCTTAAGGGAGTGTTTGCGTTCGCCCAGGATATGACCTGGGTGTACATGGTCGAGGCTCCGCAGTCTCCGACTCCTGGGTCAGCAGCCGACCATTGAAGAGAGGGGATTTGACTCTTCGTTTTTGACGATTGAACGATAAATTGATCGATGGAAATGCCATTATTCAATTTTCCGCCATCAAGTATGGGCATTCCGGTGAGCGAAGGTCCAGCAGACTTCGCGTGATCACAGGTCCCGCTCAGGGCTGCCGGCTGACTGTTGAGCCCGGAAATGACCGAAAGGTATTCCCGCAGCGGGGTAAAGGGCTCGAGTGCCGTGGGCAGAGCGAAGTCCCGACCGCTTTGTTTGGGTCGAAAGGTCTCTTGATTGCGGCCATTCGGAACGTAATAGACAACAAAACGCTTGGGCTTTTCACCGGCACCTTCTGCCCAAAGTTTTCTGGGGAGGAGACTTTCAAAGAGAGGGAGCGAGACAATGCCACCGGCACCCCCTAAGAATTTGCGACGTGAATAGTTCATGGTTCCTCCGAGAAATTAGCTTTGCGAAAGGTCGGTCCTAAGACAATGAGTTCAATGAGCTGCTCGAGGCTGCCTTGGTCTTGAGCGAGCTTTATCTCGATATTCTTTAAGTAGCCCTTGTCCAGTGCGGTGGTTGCTCGACCCAGCGCGTAGCTATAAAGTTTTTTCGTCAGGCATTTTCTAAAATGTGGACTTTCATAAATCACGTTGACAAGGCCTTCAGCATCAGTAAAGGCCTCACCTCCTGGCAGAGTCCCCTTGGTATCCACTGGTTTTCCTGCCGAATCGAGGCTCCGTAAGGCCCCGACGGCATCGTAGGCCTCTAAGCCGAAGCCGATGGGATCGATGATTCCATGGCAACTCTTGCAGCTGGGATCGGTAGCATGAGTCAGCATGCGATCGCGCACCGATTGAATTTTAGCTTCCCCAGGTGCGGGCAGGGGCAAGGGGGGAACAGCCGGGGGAACGGGCACAGGCATACATAATAAATTCTCCATAATCCAGCTCCCACGTTTGGTAGGCATCGTGTCCGTGGTGAGTGAGGCGAAGCTTAGCCAGCTAGCCTGCGTAAGAAGACCACCTCGTTGGTTCGAATTGAGTATAACTCGCAACGGTGTCTCGCTCTTTGGAAGAGGCAAACCATAGTGGGCTGCCAAGCGGTCGTCCAAAAATGCGAAACCGGGCTTGAGAAGATCGTCAAGCGGCCGTCCGTTATGCAAGAAATCTGCAAAAAGAAGCTCTGTTTCATTGGTCATCGAGTTTTTCAGCGGACCGCCGAAACTTGGAAAAAGTGTAGCATCACGTTCGACCTGTTCGAGACTGCGCGTGCCGAGCCATTGCGAGGCAAATCCCTTGACGAGTCGTATGGATTTTGGATCCTTTAACATGCGTTTGATCTCTGCCTTGAGCCCCTCTTCGCTGCGAAGGCTGCCATCTGCTGCGGCTTCAAAAAGCTCGTCATCCGGCATGCTTCCCCAAAGAAAAAAGGAGAGGCGATTCGCTAAGGAATAATCGTCAATATAAGCGATCGGAGCGGTCTCGCCAGGACGGGGAACTAAAGTACGGAACAAAAACTTCGACGATAGCATGATCCCCTGCAGGGTAGTCCGCAGGGCCTCCTCCTCACCGGCTCCCGAAGCAAGCGATGCCATCCAAAGTGCTTTGACGGTGGATTTTTCTGAGAGGGTGAGAGGGCGCCGCCACGCTTTTTCTGCAAAGCTCAGCACGAGGCTCACTTTACACAGATCCGGTTTTGCATCCTGAGCACAGTCGCGGAGGAGTTGGTTTTTGGTCGTCAGCACCAAGGTCTTGCTACGGATAAGAATTTTTGAAAGAAGGAGTTGATTGCCCGACCCGTTAAAAGGATTGGCAGCTTGAAAGTTATCGATTCTGACCGTAAAGCTATGATCGCCTTTGGGCAAATTCACTTCGATGGCGTACGAGTCCGGGTTAAAGGGACCAGCTTTCACCTCGAAGGACTTTACATCTTTGCCATCGACCTTGAAGGTCATAGTCGGTGTGGGAGCATCGATCGCCTTGCCGCCCGCGAGCACCTCGATCTTGAGGATTTCATCAAAATCGAGCTTGAATTTGACGGGAAGTTCGCCCATGAGACTCCAGATGATACCCAGGGGAATTCCCGGGCTTCCTCCCGCAATGTTCACAGGATTGAGGTCGATCAAGGTGCGGGCTTGTTCCTTGACAGCCGACTTGGCTATCGATTCCGCTGTCTGATTGAGAAGACTGGTCAAGGCTGGAGTCAGGGTCAGGTTCTCCGCGATATTATCGAAGCCATGGGTTACCGGATCGCTTGGAAACGCATCTGCGGGCCGGAGGGGCATGTCCAAGAGATCTTGAACCGTATTGTTATATTCGAAGCGATTGAGACGCTGCATTGTCATTTTCTCAATAGGCGTGACCGGAAAGCCTGGGCCTTGGCCTTGCTTGGAGCCAAGGTCTCGAGCATCGCTTGCATTCTTGAAACTCATTAATCGAGCAGGCCGATCCTTGCATGCCGTAACGAGGAGGGCCAAGGTCACAAGTGTTGGGGCTATTTTCATAGGTCTCCTTAGATCTGAGGCATCGGACGCTCGTGAGCGACAGGAGTCTGCCCAACGTCTTATCGGTGATTTGAATGCAATCTTTAATCTTTTTTCAGAATGGGTTGAAACTGAGAGTTGATTGTTAAAGCTGAGATATGTCTGGCACTTGGAAAAGCTCCTCCTCACGAATAATTTCTTTAAACCAGGCGCCGGTTCTTGTTTTCATCACTCAAAGACACTCGCTATATGTTGTGTATCCTGGCGCCATATCTTTTTCCTTGGCAGATGGAATCGAAGTCGTTCCTTTGCGAGAAATATCTCTAAAGTGATACCTTTGAGAGCATAGAAGGGCTCGCGTGTAATGACGGCGC
>JACMPP010000139.1 GCA_014377445.1 Oligoflexus sp. | reverse complement strand
TAAGCATCAAAGTCTCTCTTTCGTGAAGGTTTTTGAAACAACTCTTGGGAATTTGTGTCGACGAGGGGGCAGTACCACGCGTCTCACCCGAAGAACAAGATCAATCCCGGAAGCTTTTACAAAATTAATACAAAGTCTACAAAAACCTGTCCAATAAGCGCCCGCAGGGAATTTTGTCGTTAAATACCTACGAAATATTTTCAAAAACGACCGAACATGAGTTTCTTCGACAGTCGTGACAGACTCAGTATTCGGTTACACAAGCGAAGAAATCACTTGTGATGAAAACGCTGATGAAGAAACGCCTAGCCTCGCTCAAGCTGATCACTGGACTTCGATCTGCTTTCAAGGCGCCATCGAAAATGTCTGTAAGCAAATGAAGAAACTTTTTGAAAACTCTGACAAAGAATTGTTGAACGGCGGCGCTGAAGAAGCTATCGAATTGACAATCTGTTCTTCCCAGTCGGGCATCACAGTTCTCTCCTACAACCTGATCTCCGGTCACGGTGGACCAAACGTTCGCGTTCAAGACAAAATGATCGCAATGGGCCCAATCTGGTTCTAAGACTAGACGAAGCCCAGACTGCAGTTTAGCCCACGATGGATCAAGTCCTCGTGGGCTTTCTTTTATTGCTAGTCTATCTACCAGAGAAATGACTCAGCATCTTTTCTTTAAACAAGGTTTTCGCCGGATTCCCCGTGGCTTGCCTATTTTCTTTCAACCAAATCGGACTTTCAAGTTGACCCTTCTTCCCGCGAATGACAAACAATCGCCCCTCCTCAACGTAAGGCCTTGCGATCGAAGATGCCACTATACCAATTCCCACGCCCTGTAAAATCAATTGGACCACAAGTTCAGAATGCGAAGCATACATGGTAATGGGAATGTCGCGCACTCTCTTACCAAAGTGATGGGATATCCAGGCGGAAATCAAACGGCTCTTTCGATAATAGTCTATGAAGGGTGCTTTTCTGAGTTCATTGAATCCAAGCGATCGACGCGGGGGCGGCTGCGAGGAGACCAGCCACAGTTCATCGGCGCTGAGTTTCACGTCTTTGATAGGCGTCTCGCCTTTCGTCTTGAAGAGATTGATCGTGAAGTCCACACGCTTGTATTGCAGCAGACGATCAAGCTCCGAGGGCGCTCCAAAGATCACATCGACTTCTAACTCGGGATGCTCCTGCTGCAGCGATGCGAGGAATTCCGCCGCGAGGGTGTTCGAGAAGCCATAGAATATACCCAGGCGAATGATGCCCTTGACGGTGGGCTGCCCGCTTTGCAGCAGGCTCAAACTTTCCCTTAGGCCCTCCTGATAGCGGGTCAAGGCACTGACAAGAGTGCGGCCATCATGAGTCAGAAGCATCTGCTTACCCACACGGTCGAAGAGCTGGGTATCGAGCGAAAGCTCCAGTCCTCGCACGCTCTGACTTATGGCAGATGGTGTGAGATTAAGCTTTAAACCCGCTTTCGTCACGCCTCCCGCTTTCACGACTTCCATGAAATGCGCGAGTTTATTGAGATCTATATCGTTAAGTTTCACTTCACATCTTCTTCAATACATTTAATTTTACGAACAGTCCTGAAACGTACTACCTTCAGCGGCAGAGAACAAGCAAGTCGGAAGGCACAGGCACGATAAGGCGTCTGTAGAGAACGTTTCCTGCGCCCATCGCTCATAAAAAGGATTATAAAATGACTATAGCCAGTAATCTTGGTTTCCCCCGTATGGGCCAACAGCGCGAACTGAAGAAATCCCTTGAAGCCTTCTGGGCGGGCAAAATTTCGGAGTCCGAACTTCAAAAAACAGCGAGCGACCTTCGTGCCCGCGCCTGGCTCGATCAAAAGGCCCGCGGCATCCATCATATTCCCAGCAACGATTTTGCACTCTACGATCAAATTCTTGATGCCGCCCAACTCATCGGCGCCGTACCAGAGCGCTATCAAGCCCTTCCCGAGAATGGTCTCACGCGACATTTTGCAATGGCGCGCGGCCATCAGGGTCAGGGCGTCGATCTTCCTGCCTTGGAAATGACGAAGTGGTTTGATACGAATTATCATTACCTCGTCCCTGAAATCAACGAAGGGGACCAGTTCAAACTATCCTCGCGCAAGCCTATGGATCATTTTCAGGAGGCTCTTGCACTCGGCGTAAACACCCGTCCCGTGGTCATTGGTCCTGTGAGTTTGCTCCTTCTCGCGAAGAAAGACGGCGCCCAACTCCTTCGCCTTCTCGATCGTTTGCTTCCGGTTTATGAAGATCTATTTTCGCAACTGGGTGCAGCCGAATGGATTCAAATTGACGAACCCTGCCTCGTCCTTGATCTGAGCCTTGAAGCGCGCACCGCCTTCCAAAGAACCTACGACCGCCTGGCAAAACTTAGCATTTCGCCTAAAAAACTCATCGCTACCTACTTTGGTTCACTCGGTGACAACCTTGATCTCGCCTGCTCACTCCCGGTCGCAGGTCTTCATGTCGATCTCGTTCGGGCTCCGGAGCAATTGGCCAACGTTGCGAAGAAATTGCCAAAAGACCGCTTCTTCTCAGCTGGTATTGTGGATGGTCGCAACATCTGGCGCAACGATCTTGATTCAAGCTTGAATCAGCTCCAAATCCTTGGCGAAATTCGCGGCAAGGACAAGCTGATTATCGCTCCTTCGTGCTCACTCCTTCACAGTCCCGTGGATAAAGGTACAGAGACGAAACTTGATGCCGAGCTTAAAAGCTGGCTGGCATTTGCCACAGACAAACTCGACGAAGTGGCTGTCCTCGCCAAAGCCATTGATCTTGGACATACAGATTTCCCGGCCTTCGAAGCCAGTCGCGCTGCTATCCGCACGCGCAGTGCCTCCCCACTCGTTCACAATCCAAAAGTCGCTCAACGTGTTAAATCTTTGACACCGGCAATGTCCAAACGTTACAGCGCGTATGGCCAGCGTCGGGAAGCTCAACTCACCCTCAACCTTCCGCCTCTGCCGACCACGACGATTGGCTCTTTCCCACAGACCGCCGATGTACGGGCGATGCGCGCTTCGTTCCGCAACGGAAAAACCGATCAAAAGACTTACAACACGTTCGTCGCGGCCCAGATTCAGGAAGCCGTAAAGTGGCAGGAAGAACTCGGCATCGATGTTTTGGTGCACGGAGAATTTGAGCGAAACGATATGGTGGAATATTTCGGCGAGCAACTCGAAGGCTTTGCCTTCACTGAGAACGGCTGGGTTCAAAGCTACGGTTCACGCTGTGTGAAGCCCCCGATCATTTACGGCGACGTTTCCCGTCCCAAACCTATGACTGTGGAATGGTCGCGCTATGCCCAATCCCTGACGAAATCACCGATGAAAGGCATGCTCACGGGTCCTGTGACTATCCTCCAGTGGTCCTTCGTTCGCTCCGATCAGCCTCGTTCGACCACCTGTCAGCAGATCGCCTTTGCGATTCGGGATGAAGTCACCGATCTTGAATCGGCGGGACTTCGCATCATTCAAATCGATGAACCGGCTATTCGTGAAGGTCTTCCTCTCAGACGTTCGGATTGGAAGGCGTATCTGCAATGGGCTGTGGAATGTTTCCGCATCTCCGCTTCATCAGTTCAGGACAGTACGCAAATTCACACCCACATGTGTTATTCAGAATTCAATGACATCATCGAAGCGGTTGGCGACATGGACGCGGATGCCGTATCGATTGAAACCTCGCGTTCAAAAATGGAATTGCTCGGCGCCTTTGCCGACTACAAATATCCAAACGAAGTGGGCCCCGGTGTCTACGACATCCATTCACCCCGCATTCCGACCGAAGATGAAATGGTCGATCTCTTGCGAGCCGCTGCTAAAGTTCTCAATGCGAAGCAACTCTGGGTCAATCCCGACTGTGGCCTCAAGACTCGTGCTTGGGCTGAAGTCAGACCAGCTCTCCAATCCATGGTGCAAGCGGCCAAACGCGTGAGAGCTGAACTTTAAGTCGATCTGAAACTCATGCCCTGGGTCCGCACTGCAAACGTTGCGGGCCTTTTTCTTCCCCATGGCGGCAAGTGCTTAGTCACTAGCCGATACAACTGATACGATGTATACTCGACGCCCATAACTATATTCGAGTCTGCAATTCATGATACATCTTACGAACTTAACAAAACGTCAAGGCCAGCGCGTCCTCTATGAAAATGCGTCATTTCTGATTCGTGAAGGCGATCGCATTGGTCTTGTTGGTCCGAACGGTGCCGGCAAAACTACGATCTTCCGTCTGATTGTGGGCGAAGATCATGCCGATGCGGGACATATTTCGATTCAGCCCAACACTGTTATCGGCTACTTCTCGCAGGAGGTGGGCGAAATGAAGGGCTGCACAGCCCTGGAACAGGTGATGTCTAGCTCAGGCAAAACGGCTGAGCTTGGTAAATTCATCGCGGAAGTCGAAGAACAACTTTCAACCGGCGCCACAAATTCCCTCGATCCCGACGCCTTCAATGCGCTGATGGAACGTTATGGTGATGCGCAAATGGAATATCAGCAGCGCGACGGCTACGATCTCGAGTCGCGCGCTCAGGCCGTCCTCACCGGCCTGGGCATTGGACCGGAGGATTACAATCGTCCGGTCGAGCAGTTCAGCGGCGGCTGGAAAATGCGGATTGCCCTCGCGGGCATTCTTACGCTCCAACCCGATGTCCTCCTCATGGACGAACCGACCAACCACCTTGATATCGAAACGATCATTTGGTTGGAAGAATGGCTCCAGTCCTACAAGGGCGCTATCGTCATGACCAGCCATGACCGGGAATTTATGAACCGTCTGGTCGTTCGTATCGTTGAAATCGCTCACAAGCAGGTGACGGTTTACAACGGCAACTACGAGTACTATCTCAAAGAACGCGAGCAACGTCGTGAGCAGCAGATTGCCGCGCATCGTCGTCAGCAGGAAATGCTTTCCAAGGAAGAGGACTTTATCGCCAAGTTTGCAGCCCGGGCCTCCCATGCCGCTCAGGTGCAATCACGCGTGAAGAAACTCGATAAGATCGAGCGGGTCGAGGCTCCGCCCGAAACCAAAACGATCTCCTTCGATTTCCCCACTCCTCCCCGCAGTGGCAACGATGTTGTCCGCATGATCGGTCTCGGTAAGGTCTGGGCTAAGGAAGATGGCACAGAACGCCAGATTTTCCGTGGTGTGACCGGCGTTGTGGAACGATTGAACAAGATCGCCGTCACGGGCGTGAACGGAGCGGGCAAATCCACGCTGCTTAAAACAATCGTCGGTGAAACGGAAGCCTCGCAAGGGTCGGTTGTCGTTGGTCCAAGCGTTCGGGTTGGCTACTTCAGTCAGCATGCTCTCGATACACTCAATCCTAAGAATACGATTGTCGAAGAGCTTATGGGCCGCCTCCCTGATGCCACGATAGGCTTTATTCGCAACCTGCTCGGCGCCTTTCTTTTCAGCGGCGATGACGTCGATAAAAAGATCAGTGTCCTGTCTGGTGGTGAACGCAGCCGTGTTCTTCTCGCGATCATTCTTGCCAGCCCCTTGAACCTTCTGGTGCTCGACGAACCGACCAACCACCTTGATATCGAATCGCGTGAGACTCTGCTCAAGGCCGTTCAAAATTTTGACGGGACAGTTCTCGTTGTAAGTCACGATCGTCACTTCTTGAAAGAGATCGTCAACCGCGTCTTTGAGATCCACGATGGTGAGATCAAGACTTACGATGGTAATTACGATTATTATCTCGAGAAGAAGTCAGCCACGGCGCACTGATCCCTTGAAATTCATCCTAAACGAAAACATCCCGTCGCGCGTTGCCGCTGACGGGATGTTCTTTATTTTGCTGGATTTATGCGTCAGTACTGACCCTTAAGCGGATAAACATAGTTATCCCAAACTTTTTTGAAATTTGCGGCGTCGATGTTTGGCTTCCGCACCATCTTCATAATTAACTTCTGCTGATTCTCATCGTTATCCTGACCGCAGTAGAAGCGCACGGCATACTTCGAGAAATCGCTTACGAAGTTTTTAAAGATCTCTTCGAAAATTGCATCATCGAGCTTATGGATCGCCTTATTTTCGGCGATGAGCTGAGCGTAAGGGATCATGGTAAACAACTCGCCCAACTGGAGGGTGTAGTCCATGTTCTTGCTTTGCGCCTCGGTGGGAATGCCCTTGGCCAGGAATTCCTTGAAGGCTTCAACCTGCTCCTTGAAAATATCGAGGTTCGCAGACTTGATGCTGGCAAACGACTTTTTGTAATCATGAAAGGTAACAGCCGAGAGTCCCTTCGTCGGTCCCTGATTGAACAGGAATAAATCGTTGCTCATCTGATCCTGTTTGCTGACTTCCGGATAGTCTTTCGGGCCGAAGAGGAAGTTCTTCATAAACTTGGTCACTAACGCCACGTTCACATGCACAGTGCCTTCAAGCTTTGGCAGCAGATGAATATCGCGGACCGCCATTTCAAAGTAGGTCTCCTGCTCGAAGCCTTTGGCGGCAATGATTTGGTGAAGCTGTTCCACGACGGTCTCACCTTCCATCGTGACTTTCATCTTTTGGATTGGATTGTAGAGGAGATAACGACGATCGTTTTCGCTCGCGACGCGGAAATAGTCGCAGGCTCTCAAGGCATAAAGCTTCATCGCGACGAGACGGGCGTAAGCTTCGGTAAAGAGCACCTGCACATGTGGGAAATCGGTTACATGTTTGCCATAGAGCTCGCGGTTTGCCGCGTGATCGATCGCCTCGTAAAGAGCGTGGGTACAGATGCCGATCGACGCCCAGCCGAGTTGATACTTGCCGACGTTGATCGTGTTGAGGGCTGCATCCCATCCTTCAGAACCTTCACTGAGGATCTGCTCTTTCTTCACCGGATAATTCTTGATGTCGATGCCGGCAACGTAGGCCTGTCTCACGCCTGATGTATTGATTTTGTATTGCGAATAAGCACTGTTTTTGGGATCGACGGTAAACCAAACATATTCATCATTGGCAGCGTTCTTGGCGAAGATGGAAACCATCGCTGCCTTATTTCCGTTGCCGATATAATATTTACTACCGTTCGCCAGAAAGCTGCCGTCAGCCTGAGGCGCAATTTTCATGGATGAGGAATAGAGATCGGCGCCGTGAGCTTTTTCCGAAAGGCCGAAGGCAAAAATGCCGCCTTCCTGGAGGGATTTGGCTGCGCTGTGTTTGAGCTCTTCATTTTTACTCATCCAGATTGGACCAAGACCCAGGATGGAAACCTGCCAAGTGTACCAGTAGCAAAGGCCATAAAATCCGAGGATTTCGTTAAACTCGGCAATGCGGGACATGTCCCAGCGACTGTCTTTCGCTCCGTAACCGCTTGGGGTCAGAAAGCTTGCGAAGATTTGTTCCTCTTTTTGAAAATCCAGAAAATCCTGATACCAAACGCCCGATTGATCGTCAGCCTTGATCTTAGCCAGACCCTTCTTTTCGAAAAAGCCGATGGTCTTTTCCATGAGCTTTAGAGTGGCCGGGTCCTGGCTGTTGCTGCGACTATATTTTCTCGGATTGAGTAGGATCATGTCCGCTCCTTAGGCATCAGTATCTGGGGTCTCACGACCCCCTATGATAGAGACTTGCCCGTAAGCTGTCCAGAGCGGAAGCGCTTCTCCCAACGGCCAAAAAGGTTGCAATCGCAGTCCAAATAAACAAAAAATCACCTTACACTTGTTGCGTAAGGTGATTCTCATTGGTGCTTGGTCTATTTCTTCGGAGCACTGGGAGCCGCTTTGTCATCCGCTCCACCCGCTTCGATGAAGACGCGTCGCGCGATCTTTCCGCGATCGATATGTCCGAGAATGCCCCGAAGGTCTTCATAGAGAGTTCGGTCGTTGATCAACGCCCCCAGGGTTCCTTCGCCATTATCAATTTTCTTCGCGATGGAGTCCGCGTGAGCTGCTGCGCTCTCGAGACTCGCGAGACTACTCTTGAGCATCCTTTTCGATTCTTTGTCGTTCAAGGCTGAAATTACCGAGTCGTCCGCGCTGATGCGTGTCATCAACACCCGAAGGGCCTTGGCCGATTCTGAAAAATCAGTTCCAATGGCAGCCATCGAATCTTTGCTTGGTAAATTCTCAGTGAAAGCATCGATCTTCTTGGTCGTACTATTAACTGTTTCCATAATGGCTTTCGATTGCTCCACGACTTTATTTAAGCCTTCCAGATCCTTGGTTACTATCAATTCACCGGGTGGCATCGGTTCGGCAGCTAATCCTGCATTGAGCGATACGAATTTATCGCCTAAAAGACCCTGCGTATCAAGAGACACACTGGCATCCACGCGAATGAGCTCGAAGTAAGGACTATCGATGCGGAGTTCTGCCCCGATCACCACGCCCTCGCCTTTCGGTTCGATCTTGATCTTCGCCACACGGCCGACTTCAACCCCTCCCATACGGACGGGAGCACCCGCTACGAGACCAGCGGTATTTTGAAACTGGGATCTATAGGTTTGAGAATGACGGAAAAAGCTCACTTCGTCACCCGCGACCACGATGCAGATCGCGGCAACGATGCCGACGCAAAGCACAAAGACACCGAGGTTGATTCTGGTTTTGACCGATGCAACTTTCACTCTATTTCTCCATTCATGTATGCGGAAATGCGTTCGTCAGGCGCCTTGTCGAGGTCGCTGCGGGTTTGGACGACGGAAATTTTGCCACCATGCAGAAAGGCGATACGATCACCCACAGAGAGCGCGCAGGCTACATCGTGAGTCACGAGAATCCCGGTCTTGCCACTCTCCTTCAATTCCCGCATCAATTCCGCGATCATTTTCGAGTTCGCCGGATCGAGACCGGCGGTCGGTTCATCGTAGAGAATAAGGCCTGGATCAAGCATCAGAGTGCGGGCCATCCCCACTCGTTTCTGCATCCCGCCGCTTAATTCCGAAGGATAAAGCCCTTCAATACCGGGCAGCCCGACTCGAGCCAGCATGGCAACCGCCGACGCCTTACGTTCCTCCGCTGGTAACTTGGTAAATTCGCGCAGGGGATATTCAAGGTTCTCCCCAACGGTTAGACTGTCGAAGAGCGCTCCGCTTTGGAAGGAATAACCAATCTTACGCCGAATCTCGCGCCAGCCTTTGTCATCGAGTTCGCTCAACTCTTCATCGTCGAGTTTAATCGAACCGCCTGCGGCCTTATCCAGTCCGATGATCGCACGCAGCAATGTGCTCTTCCCGGTGCCGCTGCCTCCGAAGAGGACCAGGAGTTCCCCTCGATAGACATCGAGGTCAAGACCGTGATGGATGGTTCGAGAACCAAAACGTGTTTCAAGATTATGGATGGAGAGGAGGACCTCAGATTTTTCTTTTACCATTGGAGCATCCACAACACTTTCGTCACCAGGAGATCGGCGATCAAGACAAAGATATTAGCCGCCACGATAGCCGAGGTAGTTGCGACACCGATGCCCGATGTCCCCGTGGTCGTTCGCATGCCGATGAAGCAGGCGATGAGCCCGATGGTCGCGCCGAAGATCGAGGTCTTCGCCAGACTGATGACCAGCTCCATTGTATGGATGGATTCCACGGTTTTTTGGAGATAGAGGGTCGGCGCAATGCCGAGACTCCCCGTTGCAGCCAGGAGGCCTCCCGTGATGCCGGCCACATCAGCGATAAAAGTTAAAACGGGCATTCCGAGAGCCAGAGCGATGACGATCGGGGCCACAAGTTTTTCCGTCGGATTCGCACCCAACGCTTTCAAGGCATCGATCTGTTGCGTGACCTTCATCGATCCCAGTTCGGCTGCGACTCCACCTCCCGAGCGAGCCGCCACCATCAAACAGGCAAAGACGGGACCCAGGGCGCGCACGATCGCAAAGGCGACGATGTTCGGCACGTAGAGTTTGCCTCCGAAGCGGGACATGCCTTGACCAAATTGCAAAGCCAGAGCTGCACCCGTTGCGAACGACGTGATGGCCACGAGGAGCCAGGCACTCACGATGAGAGAGAAGAAGCGTTCAACGATAACCCCAGGTGTCATGAGAGCAGCGGGTATCGAGCGCAAAAAATCACCGAAGAGTGCGAGGAATTCATAAGTGACCTGGCCACCACGCGCCAAGGGTTCACCTATCTTCACAAGGACTATTCGAACCGCATGGGCTGGCGATCTCATAGATCTGCACCATCGGAAAAGCCTTCGACGGCTGCATCAAATGCCAGGCGGCTGCTCGCGTCCAACTTTTTGCCGGCCAAAAGAATGTCGTAAATGCATTTCGAAGTCCGAATGACGGCGACACGCACACTTAAGCCTTCGCCATCAACCGTTCCACTCGCTTCGGTGACGAGACCAGGGTGCCCACCTGCATTTACGGTCTTGGATGGAACAACGATAGCGTTCTGAGGCAATTGTTTGAGGACATCGGAAGTCAGATCTTCAAGCGAGCGATACTTTTCCTCGCCGCAGATCGAACTGACATTCAGGATCGCCCGATCGACTTTATTCCGAAAGGCCGAGTCGGCCTCAGCAGGATCGATCGCCTCCCAGCCTTGCCCGGGTGTTGGGAGCTTATAGGCTCGGCTTCGTGTCTCGCCAGTACCTAGAAAAGTGGACAGACAAGCGTTATTGACGAGAGCCAATGCAAAACATACCGCAACTCTGAGCCTGACTTTGTGCATGCTATCCCGATCTATGCTTTGACCGAGGGCAATTCCCTCGCTGGTGAGCGTAAGTATCCATCTTATCTCCTGAAAAAAATACAGCGACTTAACTTGCTCCGAGAAAAGGCGTGAACAAGGAGGCCATTTTCTAGTGAAATTCGTGCTGTCGAAATATTTTGCGTATTTTTGGAAAAATCGAAATTGCAGAAGGGCGGAAGGTGAGGTGAGAAAGAAGGGGCGCTGACTGATGTCAGCCGCCCCGCCGTACTTAAAGTGAGAGAGCCGAACAGTCCCCGGGAGTGGGTTTGATTTGCTCAACCCAAACCTGACCATGACGTTCTGCGGACGCTCCTGACTTCACCAAAGGGAGGTCGGGAGTCAGAGGCACGCCCTCTTTGCCAAGGAAAGCATCCTTGTTCAAATCACCGTAAGCGAAAACATCGATAGGCACCGACTTAGCATCCAGAACTGCTTTGTGGAAAATCCCGATGGCATCAGCCGCCGGTCCCCCGTTTTGGATGCCGCCTTTGAAAGCTTCCGCCTGGAAGAAGACCGGGAAGGCATTCTTCTCGCTGCTGAGGGGGCCACCGATTACAACACAGCCATCGACAGACAGGGTGCCTTTGAGAGGATACTGAAGCGTTGCGTAAGTGGCTCCACCGGCACCGATCATATACTGACTCAAATCGAGTTCTGTGCCGCTTGTGTTACGGATTTCAACCCATTCGAGGTTGGTATCTTCGCCGGTTGGATCGTAGAAGATTTCGGTAATCGTCAGATCCTGTTTGCGGGTCGTGAGTAGGTAGTCAACTTTGCTGCCATTCAACTCAAGTACGAGATGGCTCTCGCCATCTTTCAGGCCCTTGATCTTGATTTCCGCTTTAGAGGAACCGGCCACCAGGGTAGCTTCACTCAGGACTTCAACCGCAGCATTATCGTAAGTTACCGCGATCTTGGACGGGGTAGAGAACGACTGCGGCATGTCTGTAGGCAGACTGATGACAGTCGTCTGACCGACCCAGGTGCTGAGCTTTTGACTTTCACTTCCAACCCAGTGAGGCGTGAAGGTTTTGAGCAGCTGGATCTGAGCTCCCGCAGCGCTCTCACCAAGGGATGCTGTGATCGTCACGGGACCGTCGATCGGAGCTGAGCCGAACTGCAGAAGGATCTGAGCTATGGTTTGGCCTTGTGGAATGACCACAGTTCCCGCGAGAGCAACCAGCTTGGAATCAGAGGATTTGAGAGTAACTGTCGTCTCTGAAGTCGCCGGACGATCTAAGGTTAAGGTGAGATTCGTGATTGTCGTAGAGGACAACTCTGCGAAGCCAAGTGCTGGAGTCAACTGTGACACACGGGTTTCACCCGACTTGACGAGAAGGATATCTGAGACGGTGCGTGGTTCGATGTAAAAGGTGGTTCCCACATGGCGAAGGATGCCCGCTATCTTGTAGGTGTCACCGATGAATGGCGTGGGATAAGTCGTAAGGTAGCTTCCGATCCTTACCACCTGAGCGAGACGGAAAGTCTCCTGGTAGGCTCCGTTCGAGCTGGGTGTTCCCGAACTCACTTTGCCCTCATAAGCGACGAGCACACCGTTAAGCGCAATGTTTTCAATATCGTTGACGGTGACGGGGAAGGGCTGAAGTGCCGTGCCGTCGATCGACTCCATAATCTTAGAATTCGTGATCTGAGCTTCGCCCAGAAAGACATCGAAGGTGCCCTTGATTCGAACGCGTTGACCGACCTTCGGCTTGTCCCCTTTAGGCAGATAGACAAAAGTCGCCGATCGAATCGCTTCATCCTGCAGGTAGTAACCGGTCTTGGCGATAGCGCTGACGAGACCTGAGACTTCGACGCTTGCCTTCGGCCGAAGAGAGGAGAGGAGGTCCGGGTGCTCAAGCGAGTTGGCAAAGATATGGATTGAGTTTACAAGACAGGCCGAAGCGTTAGGATTCGAAATTTCGGGACAGCCATCGCAAATGTCTCCGACTCCGTCGTGATCCACATCTTCCTGCAGAGGATTCGCGTTGATCGGACAATTGTCGAGAATGTCGATGATGTTATCGTGATCGCGGTCGTCGTCTGAGACTGCTTTGCACGAACTGTTATCAGCACTCAAGGGACAAAGGTCGCAAACATCACCAACACCATCGTTATCCGCATCGGCTTGTTTGCCGGCATCCAGGGGACGAATCGGGTTAAAGATCTGGGGACAGTTGTCGGCGGCATTCTTCACGCCGTCGCCGTCGCTGTCGTCGACGGTATTGATACCGTTGTATTCTCCCGTACGCTCAGGGACACAGGATGGCTCGTCCTTCGGTTTCTCGCAGAAGAAGAGAGGGTAAGCGGCTGCGCTGGCCTGCATCTTGGTCACGAGAGCGGCGAGGTCGGGGAGACTGCCGTCTGTCGCGAGGCCTTTCGTTTCCTGCTCAAAGCATAGCGATTTTTGCACGCCACAGATATCGACTGTCGAACAGCTTGTGCCCATTGCCCCAAGAAGTTCGGCATCACCGTAAAGGGCTTTGCCGCCGCGGAGAACTAAAGCCGTATCTTTCGCTTCCGACTGCATGATCGAGCGATAAGCGTTTTTCGCCTTTAAATCACGATAGATGGCGATATCAGCTATATAGCCACGCGCGATGCGGCCGACTTGTCGTTCGACTTTCATCGCTGCTGCAGCCTTCGTCGTCATCATCAACCAGAGATCACGATCGCTCAGAGCTCCACCGAAATTGTGCTCACTGAGATCGGCCGCACATTGCATTTCACGAAGGAGGTGCGCGGACCCTGATGGCACCCAGTCGGTCCCGAGAGCGACGTTCACACCTTGGTTTTTAAGGAGAGTCACCGAAGCGGTGTTACCATAAAGAGAAATATTCGAACGCGGCGACCAGACGACCGCCGTTCCTTCCGCGCCAAGTTTTTCAGCATCGGCTGCGACGAGCCCGATAGCATGAACATAAGTGTTTCTGGGTTTGGTCGCATCAAAGCCACCAGCCTGACCGCCGCTTAGACACAAGAATTCGTTGCGTGCGGCGTCATCAATACCTTCGGAGACGTGCATGAGGTGACGACCGAACTGCAGATAGTCGAGCGAACTTTGACGGGAGTAAGCGCAATCACCGACGCGAAAGGCATAGTCTCCCCCACTCTCGAGCGGGAAGGTGTCGTAGGCCAGCTCTTCGCTGATCAAGCCTTCCATTTGATTGGCATCGTCAAGGTTTCGTAGAAATCCCGGAGCTCCATTACTGCCTGCGATCGATACAGTACCGACCATCAGCTGACGAATTTCGCCGAAGGTCACTTCCGGAGTCGCGCCACCCGAGGGAACCGAGATTTTATGATGGCCGCGTTTACCGCCTCGCCAGTCATTTCTATGTTCGAAGCGTTCGCTACCGGCGGATTGCGGAGCGACGTTGGCCCAGCTCAGGTGATCGTGGGAGTTGATGAGACCCGGAGAGATAATGCCCTGCGGGCAGGAGATGATCGTGGCGTCGGCGGCTTTCGCTTCGTCCAAACAACCGCAACCGCTGCAGGAGATAACCCCTGCGGCATCAAATAAAACACCGCCGCGAGGTGTAACCAAGTCGGCGGTGAGCAGTGTACCTTCGATATATGTAGAGCCGTTCCCCTTGTGCATGACCTCACAGGTCTTGTCAGTCGCCTTGGATTCCAGTTCCTTGGAACAGGCTTCGAGGGGCAGGAGAGGGAAATTGGGATCGTTTGGATTGGTGACGGAACCGGCTACGGGTGCCTTTTCTGGAGAAGCAGGGCTGTGCGAAGATTTTTTCTGACAGGACGCGCTCAGTGTCAAAATCAAGAACAAAATCAAAAATCGGGTCATGAAGGCACCTCACTAAAAGCTGCCGTTTGATAGCATAAAGACAGGCCGTGTCACAGTAGTTAAATGTAAAATGCTAGAAGATTTATGGTAAAGATTGCCGGGAATTGGAAGATTGAACCCAAATTGACCAATATAAGAAAAGCGGGGCCGCACTTTCAGACACGACAGGTCTAGGGATATTGGTGTAAAGGGAGGTTGACTGTGCCTTAAGCCGTCAATGTTTGGAGTACTTTAGATGAAACATCTCACTACCGACGAACTCGACCAACTCAACTTCGATAATTCTGACGTTACCGAAATGACCGTTAACACCGTGAACAAATCTTTTCTGATTCGCTGTGCCGGTGCTGATCTTACGACTGACGACGACGATGTTCGTCTCAACAATATATCCATCCTCGTCGACGGTTTTGAATCCGTTCAAGCGCGCATCTTTATCGACGATGAGTTCAAGACAGTTGACGCTCTCGATCAAGCCTTCTTTCTCACGGAAGTTTGTGAATTGAGCCATGAAGATGGTAAGACGATGATCAGTGGATTCTCAACCCAGGAAGGCTCTTGGGCTGATTTCACACTCACAGGCGGATCCTTCGCTATTAATGTCGAAGCTCAGGATTAATTTCTAAGGCGATCGAGCGAAAGCTGGATCGCCTTGGCATCGGCTTCCACTTCCTCGCAGGCTAGAGTCTGACTCTTCATGATCGCATCGGTATCCTTCAGCATGTGACCGGTCAGCACTGCAACTACCTTGTCCTCTTTCTTCACCAGACCCGCCTGAACCATCAATTTAAGACCCGCAAGCGTCGCCGCACTCGCAGGTTCACAACCGAGTCCCGAACGATCGATGGCCGCCTTAGCCGCAAGAATTTCTTTATCACTCACCTGACCCACAATGCCCCGGGTATTTACGATCGCCCGACTGGCTCTTGTGAAGTTTACGGGATTGCCGATGCGGATGGCGGTCGCGATCGTTTCGGCCTGAATCGCATCGATCGTTTCAAAACCTTTGAGGAAGCTCTTGTAGAACGGGTTAGCCCCGCTTGCCTGGATGGTGGCGAGGCGCGGCTTTTTCGTGATCCAGCCCCAGTTAAAGGCTTCTTCTATAGCCTTTCCAAAGGCACTGGTGTTGCCAAGATTTCCACCCGGGACAACGATCCAGTCCGGCGCCTGCCATTCGAGATCCTGAAGAATTTCCCAGATGATGGTCTTTTGACCTTCGATCCGAAAGGGATTGAGAGAGTTCACCATATAGACCTGAGCCTCGCGGGCCAGATCACGGACGATTTGCATCGCATCGTCGAAGTCACCCTTGACGGCTAGGACGTGCGCGCCATACCCAAGAGTTTGAGCCATCTTTCCCGGACTGACTTTACCGCTCGGCAGAAAGACAACAGCCTGAAGACCCGCACGCGCCGCGTAGGAGGAGAGAGCGGAGCTGGTATTGCCGGTGGAGGCACAGGCCAGGAGTTTGACTCCTAATTTCTTAGCAACTGTCACGGCCGCGGTCATGCCGCGATCTTTGAACGAACCCGTGGGATTCTCACCTTCATGCTTTAAATAAAGGCCCTTTGAACCGGTCCACTGACAAAGGGCTTCGATATGATGGAAGCCTGTGCCTCCCTCTTGCTGGGTGACGAGTTCGTCCGGTTGCAGAGGAACGACCGCCTCTCGAAATCGCCACACCCCACTTCGATCCGCCGGCAGACGACTCATGAGTCTTTGGTCAGACAGTTGCGCGAGATTATTCATCCCGTCGTCCGCATGAATCACTTCCAACAGCCCCTGGCAATCGCACTCATAACGGAGTTCAAAGAGAGGATAGGTATTGCTGCAGGAGACGCACTGGAGCCTCGCCTTATTCGTCATGTAAAAACCTCTGCCCCTTTGAGTCGAGGCTGTACGATGTGAAGAGAGGACTTCGGTCCAAAGACACCGAGCACGGCACGTCCGACGCTTTCAGCAATGGTCTTATTCGGACAGAGAGCAAAGCAGGTTGGTCCACTGCCGCTCATCGAAAATCCGTAGGCGCCGGCGGATTTTGCAAGCTCCTGAGCTTTGTGAAAGCCCGGTATGAGCGAAGCCCGTGCTGGCTCCGCGTAGGTGTCTGTCAATCCAAAGGCCAAATGTTGAGCATCGCCACGCGCAAGAGCCACAGCAAGAGTCGTACAATGCGCCATTTGCTTGCTCCATTGCGCCGAGGTCAAGGTCGGAGGCAAAACTTCCCGCGCATCTTTCGTCTTGATTTTGATCGGCGGTGTGATCAAGACGATCCAGAGTTCAAGTTGGATGGGAATAGGATAGACCGCCAGGGCTTCCGAATCTTGCACCAAGGTCAAACCACCATAAAAACAGGGCGCGATGTTATCCAGATGCGGGCCGGCGATCAATGCCTCAGCTTCCAGTGCTGCTTGCAGAATGAGATTGGAGCAAGGACCGGCTTTGGCAAAACGCGCCGCCGCCAATGCTCCGGCGACACTGGAAGCGGCACTGGACCCAAGACCACCCGACATCGGCAATGCTCTGTCGATGTGCACGGAAAAAGGTTGAGCTCTTCGACCAAAGAGTCGGTAAAAAGCCTCCGAGGCTATCGTCACAGCATTTTGGGCCTTGTCCAAAGGAATATCGGCTGCATCACGACCACTCACACGAATGGAATAACTGTCTGCTGCTTCAAAATGGAAGGTATCGCCCAAACCATCGACGGCAAGACCAAGAACATCAAAGCCGGACGAAACATTGCCGATCGTTCCGGGTGCGAAGATACTAAACTTCATGACCTCACCTCGTGGACCTGGCTCGTTGCAATCGTGATGATATCGTTCAACACCCCTGCAGCTGTCACTTCAGAACCTGCACCAGGACCGGTCACGATCAAAGGATTGCTGTGATAGCGGGTGGTTTTTATACTCACCTGGTTATCTGTGCCGCGGAGTCTCCCCAGAGGATCGGATTTGCTGATTTCCTCGATGCCGACTGTGACGTGAGTCGGACTGATGCGAGCGACATAACGGAGCGTGCAGCCTTTTTCTTTGGCGGCCTGCATACGCGACGCATACTCATCATCAAGCGATTGGAGATTTGCCATGAACGTTTGCGGATCGTCGTGACTCACATGAGCTGGGAACAGGGGGTCGAGTGCGATGTCCGACAGATCGATCGCAATGCCCATCGTGCGAGCGAGAATCAAAGCCTTTCTGGCAACATCCATACCCGAGAGATCGTCGCGGGGATCCGGCTCAGTATACCCCTTTTCAAAGGCCTGTTTCACGGCGACGGAGAAGAGCGTTCCATCTTCCAGTTCGGTCATCAGGTAGCCCAGAGTGCCTGAGAAGCAACCGAGAATCTCCAGAACCTGATCGCCGGCTGTGGTGAGTTTGTCGATCGTGTCAAGTACGGGGAGGCCCGCACCGACGGTTGCTTCATAGCGGAGCTGCACACCGTTGCTGGCCGCGAGTTGGAGGAGTTCTTTATATTGGGCATAAGGCACAGCGAGTGGTTTTTTGTTGGCCAGCACGACGTGAAATCCATTCTTTAAAGCCTTGGCAATCATCGGCGCCGAATCGGTCGCTGTCAGATCGATGAAGATTCGTCGATCCCAGGATCCATGCCAGAGCAGTTGCTCCATCTGTTGTTCGGCTTCGGTATCGACAGGCCCATCTTCCCGGAGTTTTTTGCGTGAGGATTTGATTTTCAGAAAATCCTTTTGCTCAAGGACGGTAAATCCCTTTTCGGCCACGACAATACCCGAGCGATCGGCGAGACCGACGATCGGACAGCGGAGCTTGAGTCTTTGGTCGAGGTAATCCTTTTGTTCCTCGAGCTGCTTCATCAAGGTCTGACCGATTTGCCCAAAACCGTAAATTGCAATATTGAGTTCGCGTGGATTGCGGTGGGGTATCGCCCTTAGTTTTTCGAGCCCGTATTCCTTGTGCAGGCTTCGCAGCGCACGCGCCGCATCATCCTGCTGAATGACAATTGAGATGTTGAGCTCCGATGATCCCTGCGCAATCGCCATGATATTGATCTCCTGGCGGGCGATGCAGGAAAAGGCTCGGGCTGCGATGCCCGGTGTTCCGCGCATGCCGAGACCGACTACGGCGAGCACTGCGATATGCGGCTGCAGCTTTACCTCGTCAATGAGTTGATGTTCGATTTCAAACTGAAAGGCTTCTTCCAGAGCGCGTTTGGCTTCGCTGCCCTGCTCCCCCGGCACGACGAAGCTGATACTCGCTTCACTTGAGGCCTGTGTGATGAAAGACGTGGAGATGCCGTGCATCGCCATTGCACCAAAGGCCTTGGATGCGATACCGGGAACACCCATCATGCCCTTGCCTTCGACAGCAATGAGAGCCTGTTTGTCGATGTAGCTCAGGGCTTTGACGGGAAAAGTCCGTTCGGCGACATTCGCGTCGATTCTGGTCCCTGGTTTTTCGGGAAAGAACGTGCTTTTGACGATGAGTGGAATCTTATCGGCAACCAAAGGAATGATCGCCCGGGGGTGCAAAACCTTTGCGCCATAATAGGCAAGTTCGGCTGCTTCGCGATAATGAAGTTCGCCAAGGACCCGCGCCTCAAACACATGCCGGGGATCGGCAGTCATGAGGCCATCGACCTCTTTGTAGAGACAGACTTCTTCGGCCTTCAGATAACTGCCGAGAAGAGTCGCCGAATAATCGGAACCCCCGCGGCCGAGGATCATGACTTCGCCTTCAGGACCTTCGCCAAAGAAACCGGGAACGACTACGATTTTGCCTTCAGCGAGGAGCGGCACAAGTTCTTTGGTCACAGCCGCTTTCGATTTGACATCGTCAGGTGCATATTCCTGTCGATCTTTATTCATTTTTATCAAACGCGTGGAGTCGACTAAGACCGTAGAAGATCCCTGTTCGCTGAGTGTCTCCGTTACGATAGCAGCCATCAGTCGTTCGCCGTAACTCACCGCACGCGAGAGGGCTCTCGGCGTATCTTCACGAAGAATAGCGAGGCTTTCTGAGATCCGTCTGAGCTCATCAATCGTCTTGCTAATTGATGCTTCCAGACTTTCCCGACGGACTTTATCTTTTATAACACCCCGCACCAATTGAATGTGACGGTCTTCAAGGGCTGCAAGGAGAGGAATGTTATCCCCTGTTTCCCCTTTCAAGGCCCCATAATAAATTTTGTAGAGCGAATCGGTTACGCCGCTACTTGCGGACACGACCACACAAAGATTGGGCGCATGGGAACGAATAATCGCCATAACCTTGAGCAGCGAGTCTGGAGTTGCAAGAGAAGTTCCACCAAATTTAAAGACCCGAGCTTTCATGTTTCGTCACCTTTAGGAGAGGAGGCTTAAACCTACCGTCATGGCTCTACAAAGTCCACAGAGCCTTGAGATTACATTGCAAACTGTCGAATTCGAAAGTTTCCAGCGTATAAGTGCACGCAGAACGGAGCCGCACGCTAAATAGGCAATCATTATCTCAAAATTTAGGATTATTTGTAGAAAATGCTGAGGAGAAATCCGCCGAAGGCCCTATAACCCTCATGAAACGGGAATAAAAAAAAGTCGACCCCAGAGCTGGGATCGACCGTACTTTAGGAAATTGTAACTGTTAACCAAATTCGTAAGAGGCCATGTCCACAGCAAAGACGTGATCGACAAAGACGGTGCGGCCCTGATCGCCACCTGCCGAGACTTGCATCGATGCATGAGTTTGGAAAAAGGTGGAAGTGCCTGAGCCTGCTTCGAAGGCTTCACAAGGTACAGCGTCCTCCTACGGTCGAGACCAGATCCGAAGGAGGACGGTCCACGATCATGACCCAGCGGCCCCCAGCATTACCACCGTCCCGACCGCCACTGCGGATTGAAGCGCGAAGCCCACTCGCGTAGTAGTAGACATCGCCCGCATCAAATACGATCGGTGCCTCCGCAGTGGTCTTTGCCAGTGCGCGGAGAAGATCGTAGTTCCCGCTGCCAAGGCTGAGAAATGATCCACTGCTGCTGAGAAAACTCTGTCCCATCCAGAGTCCATCGATGCCATTGTCGTGACCGACTGCCGTCGTGATCTGTCCCGCGGTCCATTCCCAAACATTTCCTACCATGTCAGCGGCCCCATAACGCGAGCGACAGTTGGACGTGGATCCAGCTCCACTTGAGTTGGTGTTAAAGGTAACACCGGGATTGTTATCGGTATGGCAACGAATCGTTGTCGCATCACCAGCTCCCGTTTCGAGCGATAGGATACTGACCGAACCGGTAAAGGCATTGACACTGGCTTCGATGGTGCCGTCCTGATTAGTATCACCCCAATCGGCTGCCTTAAGCCATTGCGAATCGCCGGCGAGCTGCAGGGAATAGCTTTTGCCATCGCTATCGGCAAGAGTGGTGTAACGGCAAGCCTTCCACATAGCTCCTTGATCGATGTTGGCCAAAGGCGTGGTGCCCTGCTTGGACTGTAGAGTCGCTGTCGAAGCATTTATCGCAGTGCCGTTGCCGCAGCCGGTGAGATCAAAGGTCCCGGTTTGTAGAAAAACGTCATGACAAAGAGCTGCATTTTTCACCCAAGCGGCTGCAGTCCCTTGCAAAGGCCAGGCGAAGGCTCCCACCGGACTATTATTCGAGACGCTGCCGTTATATAAGGAAGGCTCGTACTTTTGGATGAAAAAATCATGATCGAGTCCCGACTTCTCCATGGGCACATGAACCATGATCTGCGGGCGAGTCAGATTCTGCTGATGATTTTCATCGACCAAGAATACGCTCGCTCGCCGGAGTCTCGGTTCCATTCGAAAGGCGGATGCTGAGGGCAGAGCAGGCCCCGTAAAATAAGGGGAGCGGTAACGCTGGACCATAGGCGTGATGGCATTGCCTAAAGCGTCTTCGACTAGGAGAAGGTAATTATAAATCTTACCCACCACGAGGCTGCCGCCATCTTTAGTGGAAAGATCTGCGAAGAGACAGTTACCCACTGTTGCCGTCACGCAGTTACTGATCGTTGCGATCAGGGTCCCATCACTCGTGCTGCTGTTGAAGAGTCGGCTGGCGCTGGAATCGACAGCCAGGGGATCTAGCGGTTTATCGTTTGCGTAGTTGCTCCCACTGTTCCCC
>JACMPP010000138.1 GCA_014377445.1 Oligoflexus sp. | reverse complement strand
TCGTGCTCTCGCTGAAGTCTATGCAAGTGATGATGGCAAAGAGAAGCTCGTCAAGGATTTCGTAGCAGCATGGAACAAAGTGATGGACCTTGATCGATTTGATCTAACCGCTAACGATCGCCGCGCAAAATTCCATTGATTTTGATTTAGGGAGTCGGAGACACGAGTTCTCCGACTTTATTTTTTGACAAAGTCTTCCTGTTACTCAACAGGCACGGGACTCACTCCTCTAACCAGACCTGAGCCGGAAACTCCTTCCACAACAAAGCCTCTGGTCGAAAAGAATGCCGCCGAAATATAACTAGCGCCCCCCCATCATCATACCCATGTCACGGCATTGCTCGCCCCCCATCTCTTTGCACATTTGCCCGTGTAATTTCATCATCACATCATGACACTGCTCGGCGCTTTTGCCGTCGCGCAGACAACGGGCTGCATCACTGTGCATCTTCGCCATTTTATCTTGCGTCTCAATTGTCATCATGCTGTTTTTCATTCCTGCATGAGCTCCCATTGATGAGTCTTCTTTCGTTCCTGCCCAGGGATTTGCGCAAGAGACAAGTGTTGACGCTAAAAATACCGAAATTAGTGCAGTTGAGACTTTCATGTTCTGGTCCTTTTCATTGGGTCATATGATTTTCAATCCGTTACAAAATCTGCGCCTTTATTGATGAGGCTGCCGCTGTCATAGTCCCGCGTAGTTGTTTACGAGGTCAAGATAAATTTTTCGGAACATTTCATGAAATTATTAATAATACCAATAGTTGGAAATTTTACCTTATGCATGATTTCACGCAGGTTTGCTTAGGCAATGCCTTGAAGGAGTGGGTGAAACTCTCTGGCTCGCTTTTTGCATTCTATTGACGGGCGTGAGGCTCCCTTTTGCAATACATCCTCTTCTGCGACACACTCGCAGTCTTTCAAATGGAGATTTTCATCATCAAGATTTCAATTTTGTGGGCGATTAAGCCGATCTTTTAGGGGCTGTACTCAAAATTTGCTAAAAATATAGGCTGGATCTGAGATGACTTTTGACCGTGTGATTTGGCGGGTCTTCATCAAATCGCATAACGATTGCAATAACTGATTCAAGTGACAAGGATTTTTCTCAAGAGTTACAGAGAAGCATCCGAGCTGAAATCTGTAAGAGTCAACGTTTAAGTTCGATATGACAGAAAGCTTAGGACTGATCGTGCTCAATCGGTGGCTGATTCGCAGTTTCCAGGCGCTACTTTGCGATCTGTGACAGCTTTGCTTATTTTGCCCCTCTTAGTGAGAAGGGCGTCTATTACGTAGCGTTATTCTATTCTGCAGGGTGCGGCCCACAGATTAATGCGTAGACAGAGCGTTGGGTGCTTCATGTCGATTATATCGACATCTTTTTAAAATAGATTGAGAGGAATGCAAGAAAATGACCCATCCTTGGGTCGAAAGTCTTCAAATAAGTTCGGCAAGCAGTTTCTTAGTCATTTCTTTTCTCGGGATTCCGCCGCCATTCTATCACGCTTGTAATAATCTCCCTATTCGCAGCGATTCTGGATCATTAGATCGAGCAGTCAAGCTCCCGCTTGTTTACGCCGAACGATGTACTAACGCATGGCTTGGGGCAAAAAAATGGAGGAGATCGTGATCATTTTAACTCTATTTGAATCGCCTCAAGGCCTCTCAGTACTAACCCAATAAGCTTCGACCAACTCATTGCACTTGAAATTGATCTCAGCCAATGAACAAACTATCATAACCAGTGAAAACCTTTGGAGCGTCCACACATGAAGCTAAAACTTACTTTCTATTCAGCTTGCCTTGCAATCGGCTTAGGCGCATGTGCTGAGTCACCCGCTCCGTACCCGAAACCAAAGAATGTTAGCTCCAATTCCAACGTCGAACCCACCGAAAAGCATTCCAAGCCCGACGTATCGATTGATGGGGAGAATCGCGCTCCTGAGTCGATGGTTAGTACTCCGATTAACTCAGCGACTCCCGTAAAAAAACCGACCATTACTCAAGAGACGCCCAAGGCACCCGCGAGTTCTACAGTCGTCACCGATCCTGGATCCGAAGGTGATGGCGATTTCGTCATAGGGCCCACGTATATTGCTGCTGAGGATACTCAGGTCAAAGCCAACGTCGCCAAAGGCCTCATCCGCCCCTTTACAATGAAGTCGGTCGATAGCAAAATTTATCGAGGTCAGGATTCCTATCTCAAGGAAAAAGGCGACTTTTCAAGATTGGGATGGCTTTACGTTCCTGCCGGATATAAGGATGGGGATGAGCTGCCCTTCATCCTTGTTGGCGACGGAAGCTGGAACCAGCACAAGGACCTTTTATCACGCACTCTCGATAATCTTATCGCTGCCAAGAAGCTGCCGGCAATGGCTGCGATCTTCATACAGCCCGGTCCGCTGGGTGGCGGTGATGGTCCAGGGAGCCAACGAAGCTTTGAATACGATAGCGTCAATGATACTTTCGCAGGGTGGGTAGAGACCGAAGTTCTGCCCAAACTAACGACCGAATTTAAAGTGAAGTTTACGAGCGACCCTGAGGGTCGTGCAGCCATGGGAGGGAGTTCGAGTGGAGCTATGGCGTTTACCATGGCGTGGTTTCGGCCAGATCTCTATCACCGTGTCCTTACCTACTCGGGAACTTTCGTCAATCGCATTCAAACGACCGAGCATCCCCAGGGAGCTTGGGAATATCATCAGTCAATGATTGGTTCCAGTCCTAAGAAACCCTTGCGCATCGCTATTCATGCATCCGAAAATGATCTTAATTTCGGTCCCGATAACAACTGGTTGCTGGCCAATCAAAACATGGCGAAGATTCTGAAAGAGAAGGGCTATCACTATCGTTTTCTCTACTCCAAGAACTCAGGGCATATCGATGGCAAAGTATACGGTCACACCCTTCCTGAAAATCTCCTGTGGCTCTGGCGCGGCTATCCGATCAAATAGTTCGCGGTTTCAAACAAATCGCCCTTAATCGTCGATTCATTGAGGGCGCTCATTTTTTCAAAACTCTACCCACTTTAATCCCCAAAACGTCATCTGCTAGAAATTTGAGAGAATACTTTGTGCCTGGTAAGAATCATCACTCCCCGAAAACAGTCAATCATCTCGAACGAAAACCGATGAATTTAGACCGTTTTATCTAATCCAAAATAAAACTATAGCTCCCATGATCCTCGACCGATGACCTTCCTAGACCTAAAGGAGTTGAACGTACATGTATAATCGAGAAAACGGATCGGCGGCACTACCCGTTCTCGCAGCAGTAGCAGCCCTCTTCTTCGCTACAACCTATGTGCAGAACATCAACTCGCGTCTGGCCATGACGATCAAGGAAGCTCAAAGCGATCGGGAGACTTCGGAGGCTACGTTAAAAAACCTTTCCGACATTTCCATAGCCAAGGGCATGATTCTTCCCGCGCGTATTAAAGCTGATACATACGAGCCGTCGATCTATCCCGTCAACTATTTCTCGAGTACATGGCAGTTTAAAAAGAACGAGAACACCCCTACATCGGGAGGAGTCGAAAAGACTGGAGAGATAACAATCGATACTTTGAAACAATTTGGGCTAAGCTCGGCCGAAGCAGCAGCCTATTTTTCAAAGATGAATTCTCAATCCTCGTCGTTTAAAACAGATTCCAAAAGCGTTTTAAAGATTGTGAATCTCAATCGCGATGATTTTCACTATCACTATTTTAATTCTATCGATCTCATTGCCGAATCAAGTCCATCAAATTCTGGTGTCGATGCAAAAATCCCATCGATTACCACAAATGCGCGTATTATGCTCCCTGTGCCCGAGCCTGGAGCAGCCCATTTGGAAATAACGAAGGCTTCGCCGATTGCCTGGAATACTGACTTCGGTTCGCCCGCTACACCATTGCCTGCCGGTAACTATAAGTTGCGAGTGGTGGCGAGCGGGATCGTTTATTATGCAGAAGTCACTCGTAGCAACGGTGCGAACATAATCCTGGGCCTCGCCAATGATGAGATTTCCCACGCGGCTAATAATATTCACGCAGCCAACGTAGTAATCGGCGAGACAGCGGACATTCCAATGGGGAAGGATGAAACGGTTACGGTCAATTCTTCAATCGAGGCATCGTCATCCATCTCGGGAATTACCACACACAACGCCGACTGTTCCTTTACAATCGATCGAAGCGGAGCCATTCCCGCCCCCGCTTTAGGCAGCACGTCCACTACCACAGCATCCAGCTCGATAGCTGTGCCGATGGACATTTCCTACAAGATTTTTCGTGTCGATGGCTCAGAATCGGCAAACAGTGGCGAGCAGAAAATTTATTTCAGTTCCACTCTTACGACACAAACGATCGGTACAATAGTCGCAGAAAAAGATGCTACCGCATTTGCGTGTCGAGAAAAGTGTCCCACGACAAGAGTCCAGGCCCAAACTAACTGGATGCCGTTTTTGGATCAATCGGTCATCGGCTCGGCCGACAAGACAAAGCTCGATGTGTTGCGGATTTCAGAAAGTAATGCAATTTCTCAAGCCGGACCAGGGGGGAGCATTTGCGGCAATTTGGAACTCGTAGCTCAGGATCTCGTCAACGCACTCGGTTACAAGCTTCCATCAGATCTCTACATCACGAACAGTAAGTGGCCGATCTACGACAGCCGCATGACAGAAGGTGGGGAGTCGATCAAACTCGAACGCCTTTACGCGTATATAGCACCGTCCTGTGAACGTCAATTGGTCGGGTCACGCAATGGATGCGGCTGCTTTGCAGCCGACACCCGAATAAAAATGGGCGATGGCACCGAACAGTCAGCTGATACCATTCGCCAAGGTGATTTCCTCTGGAACCCTATTCGAAAGGAATCTCAACGCGTCAAACGCGTGGTAGCAGGTCCGGAAAAACCTCTACTCTACGTGATAGAGGTCGAGGGCGAGCTTATCAAAGTCACCAGCGATCACCCCTTTCTAACAGCTTACGGCACGAGGTCGGCTAAGCAGCTTAAAGTCGGCGATCCCATTATCAACCAAGGCTCATTAAGTCGAATCTCTGGCATTTCACGTGAAGCGAGGAGATTCGGTGACCCCGAACCAATCGTATGGAACTTCGAACTCGAAGGTTCTCCTGACGACGAAGATCATTACCTTGTTGCAAACGGCACTATGACAGGAGATCTTTATATGCAGCTAAAACTGAAAAAACAGAATGACAAAGAATAAACGCTCTTTCACTGGGAGTATCAAGTGAACACTCAGAAACGTTTCGTCATAATAGCCACGCTTTTGACAGCTTTCCTCGTCATTTTTATGCTTGGAAAATCGAGGCCCAATCGAGGCTCCTCCACACTCCCACCACAATCAAGACAAGCCGTCGGCGGCGAACGTGTAAGCGAAAATGTTATGAGTGGGCTTGGTTCGACGTCGAAACGAGCAACCGAGGCTGACGTACTTCGTAAACATTACAACAGAATGATGCAAACAGGTCTTAGGGAAATTCCTTCTAAACTTGTGGGAACTAAGCTACAAGTCAAAATTCAACCTATTACCTTCCCTCTATGGTGCACACTCGGGGATTTTGATTTACTCAAGGCCAGCACCGATAAGCTTTTTAAGAAAGACTTTCTGATTTCTATCGAGCCTCTAAACACTCGGGGTTCGCCTGTCAGCAATCAGCGCCTGAGTCTAGCAGAATTTTCGTCACCAAAAGTAATTTTCGCTAACTTCAATGATCTGGAAATACCGAAAGATTATGGTGTTTATATTTGTCTCGATCGGAAAAACACCAACGAATGTGGATCCAAGAAAGTTTTAGGCAGCAAAGATTGGAATAAATCTATTTCCAATCATACAGAGACAGACCGCATCCTATATTTCCAGATGATTACAATCAGTAGTCATAGGTCTTTTCTCATCCCGGGACATAAGTGGGACGATAGCACAATCGGGCGCCTGAAAAAGACACTTCATTCTGTCATCGAGGATGATGACTCCATCGATGCCATGCAGAAGTTCCTAGTTCAGCTAGGGTCAGTCCCAGCTCGCATAAAACACCAAGTTCTAGAATTGCCTCTGCCTTATAAAGACCCGAACTGCTCCATCTAAACAGACTGCAATCGCCCTCATTGAGCTCATCCCGACCACCCGTCATCCCTGTCTCAACGCAAAGAGCGTATGGCGAGACCGTGCAATCTCAATAATCACCAAAGCTGTATTTTTTAAAGCCTGAAATCAAATCTTCAGCACCGCCATCAAGCCTTTTGCAACTAACGAATATTCATTGCCAATATAAAGCTAAATAAAAATATATAAAATAATTCTCAGGTTCGGAAGGAAGGCAGCCGAGAATAGTGGAGGTAGTTAATCGCCCAACCAAGATCAAAATACGATTCTTCTTCACGAGGCACCGATCTATGCATCTAAAGATAAAAACGTGGCTTCCTCCTGTTCTGCTGCTACTTGTTTCGTGCAGTAAAGCGCCTGAAAAGTATTCACGCTCGAACAGTCGTTCTGCGACCGAGGCAGGTAAAGATTCATACAAAAACATACCAAAGGGTATCGATACCGATGGTGATGGCGTTATCGACCAAGCTTCACCTGTGACTGCATTGGCGTTCTTAACGGCATTTCCACGAATCACTCACATACAGTGGGAAAATTCTGTCAAAGACATCTTACTGCTCAGCAAAGTGCCTGGCCTAGCTGCTTCGTTCACCACCGATCCGTCGGGGTCCTTCTTTAAAAGTGATGGCAATCTTCTGAAGACAACCCCTTCCCTCTGGGCTGACTATCAAAACGCTGCGGAGACAGTCGCGAAGAAAGTCGCTGCCGATGCGGCTCAAGTAGCCAAACTGGTTCCTGCTGCCGCTCCAGCTTCGGGTGATGCACGCGCACTCGCCATTGTCGGTGCGATAGCCAAACGTGCCTTCCGTCGTCCCGTGAGCGAAGCTCAGATGACCCGACTGATCGCGCTCTACAACAAGGGCCCGGCCTTGACCGGCACAGCCGATCCTACTGCGGGAGGTTTGCAGGTTGTCATAACCGCAATCCTACAATCACCAAATTTCTTATACCGAACTGAGCTTGGTGCGGATAAGTCAGCTTTAGTCAAGCTGAACGGCTGGGAGATTGCCTCGCGACTTTCGTTCGCCACCTGGAATACGATCCCGGATGAGGCTTTACTCAAGGCTGCCGAGTCAGGCGAACTCTTGACGCCGGAAGGTCTCAAGAAACAAGTGCAGCGACTTGTCGATGATCCTCGCGCTAATCCGACTCTTATGGATTTCTACCAGCGACTCTTCGAAACTGCGAGCTATGCATTCGTCAAGAAAGATGCCAAGGCTTTAGGTTACTGGCCCGACAATATGGGTAAGGCATTGCTGACGGAAGCTGACCTCTTCATCAAAGATGTCGTCATCGATCAGCGAGGCGGTATCAATCAAATTCTAACGGCACCCTATGCCTTCGTAAACAGCAAGACCGCTCCCATCTACGGCGTTACAGCCTCGATGGGTGAGACCTTCGAGAAGGTCGAGCTTAACCCCAGCCAACGCTCAGGCTTGTTGACCCAAGTGGGATTTCTAGCGACTCGCGCCAAAGAGAAAGAATCCGATCCCATTCACCGTGGCGTCGTAGTTGCTACCAACATCCTCTGTGCGGAGCTCAAAGCTCCCCCCGGTACGTTTCCTCCGCTGCCAGCGGAGCTTCCCGGACAAACGACCCGCATGCGCGTGGAAGCGCACACGGGTAAGGGCACCTGCGGGAGCAGCTGCCACGGTTCTGTAATCAACCCGGCCGGGTACGCTTTTGAGAACTTTGATGCCGCAGGTAAGTGGCGGACAATCGATAATACTCTGCCTGTGAATGCTTCTGCTGAATTTCGCTTTCCAGCCTCAAGCATAAGTTATGCAGGGCCGGTCGAGTTCATCAAAAAAATAGCGGAACGTGACGAACTGCACCGTTGCTACATCCAGAAAGCGGTCGAACTCATGTACGCTCGGCAAGTCGATCCGCAGGACGAGTCGCTCATCGCGGTCTTATCGAAGAAATCTGCTGCTGATCTATCCACCCGCGATCTCTTTATTCAACTCCTGACCGATAGCCGCATAAGCTATCGGGGTAATGCGAAAGGAAACTGATATGCAACGTCGAAATTTCATTAAAGGTGCTGGCGGAATTATTTTTGGCCTGCCCTACCTCGAAGGTTTAGTCGGTCGCGCGGGATATGCTCAAGCAGCTGATCACAGATTTGCAATTTTTATTCGTCAGCCAAGTGGTGTGGTGCAAGAAAAGTACTGGCCAAAAGCAGTCGGCGCCTTGACCAGTGAAAGTTTGACAGGAACCTCGTCATTGCCTCTGTTGCCGATCGCATCTCAAGTTCTCATTGTTAATGGATTCAAGCACGGTTTTCCAAATATAAATTGTGACCACTCCTTCGGCGGAGTTCAAGCCTTTACCGGTGCCAAGCCGATCGGTAACGGCCAGAGTGTTAAAGCCGGAGGGGAGTCTCTCGATAACCGCATCGCCAGGGAACTGTCGCCTGGCAAAGAACCTCTCGCCCTTTACGCAGCAGGTCGTAGACAATCGCGTGGGTCCGATATGTGTTCCTTTCGGGGCAGCGATGATCTGCGCACGGGTGAGCGAAGTCCATTCGTAGCCTACCGACGACTGTTTGGAATGGCTTCAACCGGGACCGAGGATCCGACGATTCTCATGCGCAAAAGCGTCAACGACTATGTAAGGCTCGAACTGAAAGAGCTTCTCGCCAATCCCTTGCTTAGCGCTGATGACAAGCTTCGACTTGAACAGCACACCTCAAATGTCAGGGATGCGGAGAAGTCGATGGGTAGCTTAAGCGTCGAGCGCGTCAAGCAATTGGAAACTCTGGGCAGTGCGACGACCTACAATGAGACGATGCCCGAAATCATCAAGATGCATATGGACATCATGGTTTTGGCTATGGCGAGTGGCGCTGCGAAAGCCGGCACCTTGCAGATTCTAGATATTATCGGTGATACCGGTTATCTATGGGAAGGTGCGCTAATGGCTGATCAGCATGAGAATTCCCATAGTGGCGATCCAGCTAAGCGCTTGATGCAAGCCAAGTATGATTCGATTCACAATGAGCTATTCAAATATCTTGTGGACGGACTCAACGGTTACAAGATAGAAGGTAAAACTTTATTAGACCATGGTGTTGTGATGATGACATCAGAAGTTGGTGATGGTCAGATCCACAGTCATGTCAAGCTTCCGACAGTGATTGCAGGCAGTGCCAACGGCATGCTTAAGCAAGGCGTTTACCTAGAAATACCCGAGAAGACCAACAATATGCTGCTCAACACTCTCGGTGCGGCTCTGGGTCTTAAAAACGGAGCTAACCCTCTCGACAACTTCGGCGACCCAACGCTCGAAAAAGGCACCGTGGCGACTATGTTCAAAGTTTGATCCTTTCGACCTGTGAGCAAGGTGTAGCACGTGCCTAATGCCTTGCCTCACATACCATTTATTCGAAGATCTAGCTTAACGTCCCTGCTAAAGCAAGTCTCATCGAATTGTGAAATCTAATGACGTCAAGTCCCATCACGTCTCATTTATTCCAGATCAGGCGGGTTCTTTATCAGATAAAGATCAGCTCGAGCCCAAAGCTTCTTATCTGCTACAGAATCGAGTCGCCAGTGACCTCGTCAGGAGGTTGGAATGCGAACATTAAACCCGGAAGCAGACATTTTCTAGTCGGATTCACCCAAAGAGGGAGCTGAGAACCCTTGCTCTCTTACCGCCGACCCCGCATAGGAGCTCGGACGACTTTTTGGTTTTATCAACTGTATTCTTCTTTATAGGAATGATCGGTTGGATACCCTTTTCGAAACACTGTTGACGAATGAGTGAAGAGTGATATGCCTTGTCCGCCATGAGATTTTCGGCCTCGCATGCTTCGATCCATGATCCGGCTACTTTTGAATCATAGACCTGTCCACCTGTGATGACAAAGTCGATCGGATTTCCATGTGCGTCGCACAGCACATGGATTTTAGTTTTATTGCCAGCTACCGATTTTCCGATGCCTTCATCGTTTTTTCCTGCTGCACCCGCAGAGTGCTGATGTGCTTTGACGATAGTGGCATCCATGCTATTCCACTCGTTATCCGCATCGAAACTTAAAGCGTGGAATATCGATCTCCAGCGTGCTTTCTTCGACCAACGATTGAATCGGTTGAAGATCGTTGGGTAAGGCCCCAAATATTTATGCTTTCGAACAGCAAGTACATAAAAAAAACCACACGAGTCACAATCCCAATAGTCTTTTTCCAACACTTGAGATAGATGCAATCCATCCTAAAATTGAATTTGAGCAAACATGCTCCTTAAGAGAGCCTTGGGGCAGCTTCACCGGATTATGATTGGACGACTATGAGCAAAGCCGCTGGGACCTCATAGGCTGTAGCTCGATAATTAGTCGGCAAATTCAGTCTTAGACGGGACCAAATCTCAACGCAGCGCCTTGTGAGCATCCCGCAATAGACTCTCAGTTTCTTCCCACGATATGCATCCGTCCGTAATAGAGCGACCTACCACGAGAGGCGAAGCGTTAGGGTCCTGCTTACCATTTTGGAGATTGCTTTCAAGCATCACACCGAGAATTGCCTTCTGTCCGGCATTGACCTGATCGACGACATCGCGAAATACAATCGGCTGTCTTTGAAAATCCTTGGAACTATTTCCGTGGCTGCAATCGACCAAGATCAAACGGTGACCGGTTGGAGCCATTAATCTTTGAATGCAGTCTTCAATATC
>JACMPP010000022.1 GCA_014377445.1 Oligoflexus sp. | reverse complement strand
GCAGCAGCATCATATGCCGATTGAAGCTGAGCATCGGAAGGACAAGCGGCAGGCTAAGGATTATGGCATAGATCGCCCGATATTTTTGAAGGCGTAAGTCGGGGAGCTTTTCGGCATGACTCGTGACAAAGCTGCCGCCGAATCCAATTTTGACCAGCGTGGGAATGAGCGTTTCGCGGTCAAATGCTGGCGCTTCATAAACGACTTTGGCTTTTTCGGTTGCTAGGTTTACACTGGCATCGAGGACACCGGGGAGTTTTTTTAAACTCTTTTCGACGCGCGCCACACAGGAAGCGCAGCTCATACCGCTGACATTTATTTCGACTTGGCTACTCAATGGGTTACTCTTTTGGGCAAGATTATAAGCTCTTTTCGAGGCTCAATGACCTCGTCATCATAACAAAATCGAAGCGGAATTCAAAAGTTGTTCATCAGATGAAATAAGAAGTATTTACAGATAGATAGGATTCGATATTGAGTTTATTTGACATCGCCAAAGAATTTTATGATGAAATCTTTGAAGAGATCAATGGCCGTGATCAGGAATTCTGTGACTCACGAACTGGATCTGACTGAGGCAAAGCTTTCCGAAGCGAATTGTCAGATGACGGATTTTAAAGGGAGCCGGTTCTTCAAGACAAATTTGATGAAGACGGATTTGTGCGGCGCGTCGAACTACACGATTCATCCAACAGAGAACATCTTCAAGCAGACGAGGATGAGTCTGCCCGATGCCAAGTCGATGCTTTATCAGCTCGATATTGTTTTTGATTATTAAAGAAACGGAAAAAAAGAGGAGCGAGAGAGTAGGACTCCTCGCTCCTTTTTGGTGACTGAGATCCCTAAGAGATCAAGGAAATCTTAGGTCGGCCCCATCTCAAATCAAAATACATAGCGGAAATGAACGATGTTCAAAGTCAGGCCATTCGACTTGTTTTTGTTGTCGGTGGTGCTGTCCTTCGTGGTGTTCGAAGCAATCGCAATGCCTGGCACATAGTTGAAATGCGGCGCGATCTGAAGGGCATATTGAGCGAGGAGCGTAAAGCCATTGGTTTTGCTGTCAAGCGTGGTGACGGTCGTAGTCGTCGCACCTGTGGTTGTTTCGGTCGTGTCTTTGCCATCGGAATGGAGGTAGCTCAGACTGAATTCAAGAGTCCCGTTGGTATGGACAGGTAAGTAGTAAGTTCCGAAGAGACCATAACTGTCGCGTTTGCTTTCGACCGTTTGAGTGCCGCCCGCCAGGTCTTCATTTTTGGAATTGGCAGTTCCTAGCAGGACACCGACTTCCAAATCCTTTTGAGGATAATAACTAAGGCCCACGGTTCCGCCTGCCACTCCCGGGGTAACGTAGACACCGTAGTCAGACCAAAAAATACCGATAGTCGCATTGTTTGGTGTCGTGACGAGGTTGCTGCTCTTGCTGCTCGAACCTGTGTCCGGTTTGCTTTTGGTCTGACTCCAGGTGAGGATGTCATGATCCACCCAAAAGACGGTTGCGGATTCTGCAGCCTTAGCCACGCCCGCTGCGAGAAAAGTAGGAACAAGAGTAGAGAAGACCAGACCAGCTTTTAACAATCGATTCGACATGTGCGCTTCCTGCTAAAGTAAAAAACGATTTCCGAATGAGCGTTCACAATAATTCTAAAACAAATTTTCATTGAAGTAAAAACTGAATTTCCGATAAATTTATTGGGCTGCATTTTGAGACATTTCCTTCCAAGCGGTAGTCCGTCTGGGTGATAATACTCAAATCCGGGAGAAAAGCGGCCGATTAGTCCCTCGTGGGCCCAGGAGGGTCAAGTTGTCTTGGCTTGCGCCTCTGCTTGTCATTTCCCAGTAATTTATCGGGTAACTAAGTCGCTCGGGCGCTGTTTGCCTCTTGCCAAATCAGAGCAACGGAGGCATTCTCTGGCTCGTTTCAGTTTCCAGACAAGAGGTATATTATGACCCAGAAGTGCGGCTATATCGCGATACTTGGACGTCCCAATGCGGGCAAAAGTTCGCTTCTCAACACCCTGGTTGGTCAGAAAATTGCGGGTGTCAGTAACAAACCCCAAACGACACGGGCTCGTATCCTTGGTATTCGTATCCAGGACAACGTCCAAATGCTCTTCCTCGATACCCCCGGTATCCATCGCACCGTTAAAAAGGTTGCGCTTAACTCTCTTATGAATAAAGCCGCCTGGTCGGTTCTCGATCAAGCGGATTGCGTTATCTATCTTCTCGATGCGGAAGAAGAGAGCTTCGAGCCCGATTACGAGTTCTTCAAGAGCGTCTTGAAGTCAGCTCAGGGTCCCGTTCTCCTCTGTCTCAACAAAACCGATAAGGTGAAACGGGAAGTTCTCGACAGCCCTATCCTGCGTTGCGAACAGATGATGGCTTCAGCCAAAGAAGAAGTGGGTCCGGTCGCGGCTGCCCGTTTGTTGGGCGATCATCCCTTCCTCATCTCGGCCAAGCGCAAAGAGACTCTCGAAGAGATCCTTTCTATCGTCACATCGAAGCTCCCGGAAGGTCCTTGGCTCTATCCAGCCGATGACCTGACCGACCGCTCGCAAAAGTTCGTCTGCTCAGAATTGATTCGGGAGCAGGCTTTCCGCTGTCTCGGCGCGGAATTGCCTTACCATCTGGCCGTTAAGGTTGATACTATAGTATTCAACCCTGGAATCGTCTGTATCGATGCTTTGATCGTCGTCGGCCGCATGCAACACAAAGGAATTGTGGTTGGCAAAGGGGGCTCGAAGATTAAAGAGCTTGGCAGCAAATCGCGCCAGAGCCTTGAGAAGCACTTTGAGCAAAAGGTCTTCCTTGAACTTGAAGTCACAGTCGATGCGGATTGGGTGAATAATCCGACTTCGGTTTCGGATTATGCAGAATTCGAAGTTTTTGACGAGCAGCGCATCTAAGCTCTCGCCCGAGAGCTCAGGATTTCACTCGATTCCGTTACCGTTCCCAGGTTTTCTTCAGCTTCGAACACAAGGAGAGGTTCATGCAGAAGCCAGCTCAGCGGCTCCGCATTACGGGTGGAAAGAAATTAACCAAAGGGGAGATATCCATCGCGGGTAGCTCCAACCAGGTAACCAAAGCGATTATCGCCGCTCTGGTTACCGACGAGCCCGTCCTCATCAAAGGCGCTCCCGACGTCGACGAACGGAAAATCGTTGAGAATCTCTTCCAATTCCTTGGTGGCAGCGTCAAGATCCTGGATACCGATGTCATTGAAGTCTGCGCTAAAGGCGTTGATAAATGGGTTATTCCCGAAGAGCTCTGTCGCAAGAATCGGATCGCGGTGCTCTGCGCCGGGCCTTTGCTTCAGCGCCTAGGCAAAGTCAGTTTCTTCGGCGCTCTAGGCGGCGATAAAATTGGCAAGAGACCGGTCAACTTCCATGTCGATGGTCTCGCTAAAATGGGCGCTCACGTCGAGCAGGTGGGCAATCAATATCATCTTTCCGTCGATGAGCATGGGCTGCATGGGGCTCATATCGTGATGCCCTTTCCTTCCGTGATGACCACCGAAAGCCTGTTGATCTCAGCCGCGCGTGCCCGCGGCCGAACCATTATCGAAAACGCGGCGGTTGAGCCTGAGATCATCGAACTGTGCAAAATGCTGCAGAAAATGGGCGCTGACATCACGCAGACTCCCAACCGGACCTTTATCATTCAAGGCGTCGACAAGCTCAAGGGCTGTGAGATGCGTTGCATGTTCGACCGGAACCAGGCGGTATCCTTCGCCTGTGCTGCATTGGCGACCGGTGGCGATGTTCTGCTGGAAGGTGTGGATCACGGTCCGGTCTACGGCTTTTTGAATTTTATCCAGCGCATGGGCGGGGAGTTTACCGTCAATTCCAAAGGTATTTTCGTCAAAGCGCCCACCGGGCGCTTGCGGGGAACGCATATTGAAGTCGAGGTCCATCCAGGATTCATGACCGACTGGCAGCAGGCGTATATGGTTCTTCTCACGCAGGCGGAAGGCATCAGCATTCTCCATGAAACCGTCTTCGAAGAGCGCCTCGGATACTCCTCCTTTCTAAATGATATGGGCGCGAAGATCACGGTCACGAGCAAATGTCTCGGGGAATCGTCCTGCCGTTTCCGTAACACCAACTTTATCCATTCCGCGATAATCCAGGGGGGGACTCCTCTCCATGGCCGCGATTTCGCTTTGCCTACCGATATTCGCGCGGGCAAGTGCCTCGTGATAGCCGGTTTGGTGGCGACGGGTGTGACCCATCTCACCAACTTCCACGAAGTGACTCGAAAATACGATAATCTCGTGCCCAAGCTTCAGGCTATGGGTGGCGATATCGAGATCATTGATCAATAGTTGTGAGTGGGATTGCCTATGCAGCGTCTGTCGCTTATTATTTGGTTTCTATGCGCCGCAGCAAGCTGCCGGCAATCGAACGACGAAAGTTCGCGTTCGATCATCGGTGGCAAGTGGGGGAGCGCATGCCTGCCCCTAGCAGGTGCTTTGCCGTCCATTCAGATCCAATACCATTTTCTTGATAATCATACTGTGCTGCGCAGGCAGCAGTATTTTCGTGATGCAGACTGCCAGGAGCTGGCCGGTGAGGTCAAGCATCGTGGGGATTTCTCTCTCGAGGTGCGAAATGAGATCAATGTCTTCAATATCGATATGTTTATAGCCGATGTGCACGTGACCGCGCAGACCGCCGAAGGCGTGACACTCTGGAATACTATTAAACTCTGCGGCCTAGATGATTGGACACTCGATCAGGAGAGGAATGTTTTAGGGAATACAGCGGGCGCCTGCCTCAGTTTTGCCACGCAAAGAATTGAGTACCGGGATGTCGTTCAAGTCACGGGCGAAAAGGATATAATCTTTGGCCAATCACTCGGTCATTTGACGCCAAGGCCAACGGCCATCAACTCTTCAGAAGCTTCCGATACCTTTTCCTTTATCTCCTACTGACCATTCTTAATTGCTTCCTATGATAGTTGGGTTAAGCTCTAGGCACTATGCAGGTGCTGCCTAAAGCTGCGCGCCTTCTTCCAAAGGAGTTCGATCTATGAAAAAGCTGTCTATTGGCTTCCGTTTTGGTTTATCCCTTCTGTTGCTCAGCAGCATGCTTACATCCTGCGGACTTCAGTCTATTCCCCAAGCTAAAAACGGGGTTGAGGCCGCACTGGCTGAAACTACTAACCAGTACAAAAGACGCTCTGATTTGATCCCAAATCTTGTGAACGTGGTCAAAGGCTACGCGGCTCACGAACAAGACACTTTGACAAAAGTCACGGAAGCCCGTGCCAAAGCCACATCAGTGAATGTGGATGCAGGCAGCCTTTCGCCCGAGAAACTCAAAGAGTATATGGCCGCCCAAGGTCAATTGAGCCAAGCTCTCGGCCGGTTGATGGTGGTGTCTGAAAAATATCCGGATCTGAAGGCGAACGAAAACTTTAGAGATCTTTCCGCTCAATTGGAAGGCACTGAGAACCGTATCACAATCGCCCGTCAGCGTTACATTGAGTCGATCAAGGGCTTTAACGATCTGATCACAGTTCCGCCCACCAGCTTTACCAACTCCTTCTACTACCACTTTGAGAAGATGCCTCAGTGGACTGTGGACGAAGCCGAGAAAGCCCAAATTGAAACAGCTCCCAAAGTTGAATTCAAATGATGCGAAAGTTCGCGATCACCATCGCGACCCTCTTTTGCTTAAACTTTCTGGGATTGCCCTGTCTCAAGGCAGCGCCGGCGATTCCGGCGTTGACCGATCCGGTTATGGATACGGCAGGCATTTTGCAGCCCCAAACTGTTCGCTATCTGAATGAAGAACTCCGGCGGCTGAAGGAATCGGGCGGCAGCCAGATCGCTGTTTTGATCATTCCAAAGCTGGATGGGGACGAGATCGAGTCTTATTCGATTCGTGTAGCGACCGAGTGGAAGCTTGCGACCGAGGCGAAGGATAACGGGGTTCTCCTCGTGGTCGCTGTTGAGGAGCACAAGCTTAGGATCGAGGTTGGCCAGGGGAATGAAGGCGTTTTAACCGATGTCCAGTCGAGCCGGATCGTTCGCCAAGGCATAACGCCACTTTTCAAAAGCGGTGATTACGACAGCGGGATCGTCACAGGGGTTGCGGGTATCGTGGCCCTGACCGATCCAGGCTTTGTCATGTCGCAAGGCGAACGGAAACAGGTTCGCCATTCACGAAGTGGTGGAGGCCAGCACGGCTTTCCCATTATTTTCTTCATTATTTTTGTCATTATCGTACTAATTTCGAACCGTCGCGGTGGACGCGGGGGCGGATTTGGTAGCGGTTTAGCTGGCGGATTTATCGGTGGCTTTGGAGCCGGTGGTGGATTCGGTGGCGGCGGAGGTGGCAGCAGCGGCGGCTTTGGTGGCGGCGGTGGCGGATTTTCGGGCGGAGGAGCATCAGGCGAATGGTAATTAAAATTCCAAGCTGGCTTTCGAGTGCGCTCGATCAAACAGGTGCAGATCTCATCGAAAAATCCGTTAAAGAAGCTGAGAAAAAGACGGCAGGGGAAATCGTGCCTCTGATCGTTCAGGGCTCCACGATCAATGCATCCGCGCCTCTTCTGGCGGTTTTTATCGCCGGATTTTTAGTTCTGGCGCTCAAGCATGGTTTTTGGCTCTATGATTTGTCGGACTATACCAGCGTCTGGTTTTGGTTGGCGCTTTTCGCAGCGGCGGTCGGCGGCGGCTTCGCCTTCGGTATGAGTCGCTTAGGGCAGATGGTTCTTACTCCTCGCTATGAAAAGCGAAGACAGGTGCAGCAACGCGCCCTTCTCGAATTTTACGAGGCCAAGCTCAACCACACGACGGGCAGCACAGGGATCCTTCTCTTCATATCCTGGCGGGAGCGTCAGGCCTTCGTCTTGGCTGACGAGGGCATTGCCAAGCATTGCCAGCCGACCGTTTTCAAGGACGTGGCGCAGGCTTTGGTGCAAGGCGCGAAGGAAGGGCAACTCGCGAAGGGATATGCTCAGGCGATCGCTCTGAGTGCGGATATTCTGGCTAAGCATATTCCGATTCAGACGGGTGATCTGAACGAGTTGAAGGACTATCTTCGAATCGTCGACTGACAACAGGTTTTCTTTAAAAATGATGGTAAGGCCGAGGCGTTGTCTCGGCCTTTTTTCGTGGTAACTTCCATGCGGAGGATAGAGATTGAAGCCGTAAGAAAGCAAAAACCAAACATTAGAGTTCAAAGTTTCATAAGGTTATACTATGAGATACTTAGCGAATCCTCTAGCTACCATTCTAACCTTGGCCACCGCTCTGACTAGCTGCGAGCTAACAGGTCAGGTAAAGGCCCAAGGCAAATCTTCTTCAACTTCATCCGTTTTATTTGAAAGTTCCTGGCCTAAATTCCGTGGCAATATGGAGCAAAATGGAAGCAAATCACAAGGGCCTACCATAAGCTCAGCTCAGGTTTGGTCTTATAAAGCGGCCAAAGGGATCTTCAGTTCTCCTGTCGTTGGTCCTGAAGGCAACGTTTATATCGGATCGCCTTCGCGAAACAAAACGGCAACGGGTTTATAGGTTCGTTCGAGTTTTGACATCGGAGTTATCCTTTTTTGGCAGGTAACTCCAGTGTAAAAAGCAAAGGTGCAGCGGTCAACCACTTGTCGTGCCAAGGCTTGATTTGCCCGGATGGTTAAAGGATTTAGGGCTTCGCCGCCTTAGTCTTCGGTACGAGCCAAAAGAGGTTCTTTTTCTCGGACTTTTGATCGATCGCCACGAGGAAACCGTTGGGTGCGGCAGTCAACAGGGCTTCTGCGTGATCGAGTTCGTCCGGAAGGGACCAACTTTGCTCAGGGGTAAAAACATTTAGAGAGGGATCGAGCTGAGGAATTCGAATAATTTTCGAGCAGGTTTTCAATAGTGCGAGCGGCTTGCCTTCGCTGTCCAACGCAAGGTCGCTGAGCTGGCATTGACCGGGAGAGGCGAGGCGCCAGTGGGCGAGAGGGTAGAGTTCGTCGCTGGCAGGATCGGTGAATGATTCGCTACTGGCAAGGATTGAATCGCGACTCAAGCCAAGGGGGCTGTCTCCTTTTGGGCCAAATTCCACAAGTATCGTGTCTTTGCTGAGAGCCAGCAGGATATGGGATTTTTTCAGGAGAAGAAGACCTTCGTACCCTTTGGTCTTGTGCGAGCGTTGGTCGAAGACAGTCAGTTGATAGCTCCGTCGGTGCTGGCTGTCATTCGTGAATTGAAAAATCACATCGTCGCTTTCCTTGATGGCAAAAATCGATCCGGCCTTGTCGATAGCCAGGCCTTCCCACTGCGACTTCTTGCTGAGCTTTTGTCCGTCTTTCTCTTTGACCTTTATCTCCTCGGCCTTGCCGAGATCAAGATCTTTGCTGGTCGATCCGGCGGATGGGATTCGGAGAAAGTTGCGGCTGTTATCGGAAGCAAGGTAAAGTGATTTCTCATGGAGACTTGCGCCGGATATTTCTGTGAGGGGAACCGACCAGATTTCTTGTATGGCCAATTCAATATTCGATATCTTCGCTCCGGGGTCCGCGGTGGCCATGGGGCTACTCAAGGCAAGGCTGCAAAGCAGGATATAGGGTCGCAGAAGGCTAATAGGCATAAGAAGGGCTCCATGTTCACTTTCGAGTTGGCTCTCAGGGCAATAGCGTTCTCACATATGCGAAAGTGTCACTGCCGGCGATTCAATCAAAGCCTAAACTTTAAGGAAAGGCTTTTAGTGGCAAACGATAAGTCTATCTGTCCTTTGTGCCTAGAGTCCAACAGATGTGGCATCATGGAAGGACGCGAAACCTGCTGGTGCCTGGCTGTGCCCTTCAAGTTCCCAATGGGGAGCCCGGAGTCCTCGTGTTACTGCTCATCATGCCTGGCAAAACTTCGAGAAGAGCGGGTGCAGAGCGACTAGGGGAAACGCCACTTTTGAGTGTCGAGTATCTCAGAAAAAGTCAGAAATTCGACTTTTTAAATGCAGGCATGTTGGCGTGATTTTGGATGACTTGGCGAAGAGTTAGAAAAAGATGAAGAAATCTCAGCTATTTCCGATCGGCCCGGGGTCGGACGGAATGCTGAATACTCCCATGAGGTTCTTGGTCATGATGCTGCTTCGACCGCTGGCCTGTGTAGCTCTTGTCCTGCTGTTTATAAGTTGCAAGCGCAACGAACTCGTCATCGCCGAAAAAGATCAAAACGTCGGGACCACGTCACCGCCGACTGGCGAAAACGTAATTATCAAAGGCACCATCGACCCCATTACAGGTGAACCTCTCACTCCAGTCGGCGGCAATCCTCACAGCACTTATACAATTGACGAAAATTGGGCTCAGCAAGCTGTGGCCACGATGCAAAGCTTTTACAACCCGACGACCGCCCTCTGGAGCGGATCGTGGAACGTCAGTGCGAATTCATTGAGCGCACTCATCGACTTCACCAGACTCTCGGGTAACAAAGAATATCTTCATGTCATCAGCGAAGTCTTTGAAAAGAATAAGGCCAAGAATTTTATCACAGGCTCCTACGAAGCGAACGCCAGTTGGGCGATTACCTGGCTGAAAGCCTATGATCTCGTCGGGGATAAACGTTTTCTCGAGACGGCAAAACTGATCGCCGATGATCTCGATGCTTCGGCCTGGACCGGTGAATGTGGGGGCGGGATCATCAGCAGCCCTGAAAACAAGAGTAAACTTGCGGTCCCGAATGGCCTCTATATTCAGTTGATGGGTATGCTTCACAACCGTATTCCAAACGATGTGAAATATGTGGCTCTCGCCGTTAAGGGTTGGGCCTGGGTGTTGACAAGTGGCTTGATTAACAATGCCAACCTCCTCAATAACGGCTTGAACGATAAATGTAAAAACGATGGCCTCAACACCTGGAGCCATGCACAAGGCATCTACCTGGGCGCCGCTCTCGAACTCTATAATGCTTTGGCCAAGCGCGAGTATCTCGATAAAGCCCGTGAAATAGCCTACTCTGCGGTCACCGCTCTCGCGCCTCAAGGCACTCTGAAGGAAGGGAATGATATAGCCTGTGGGGCCTGCCTCGGCGACGAACGTATGTTCAAAGGCATCTTTATTCGCAATATTCGTGAGCTCCAGGCAGTCATTAAGGATCCGAAGATCGGCAGCTTTATGGAAGATAATATCAATCAGCTTTGGAACAGTGCGCGCTCTTCGAGCGACCTGCTTGGCTTTCACTGGCAAGGGCCCTTTGATACGGGAGATGCCCCGCGACAGACCTCGGGTGTTGATCTTCTGAATGCTGCGATCGTGACCAAGAATCGTGTAAATCTTGCCTTGAATCGTGTGGCCCAGGTCTCGTCGAGTTGTGCTGCTAAAGAAGCAGCTGTGGCAGCTGTTGATGGTTCGGCCGCAACGAAATGGTGTGCGATTCTGAAGCCTGAAGGAGCCAGTCTGGTCGTCGACCTGGGAGCGCAAAAAGATTTAAAACTCTTTAAGGTCCTGCATGCTGGAGCGGGCGGGGACAGTCTCGACTATAATACAAGAAATTTTGAAATATCGACGGGCGACTCGGCGAGCGGACCTTGGAAAGATGTTGTGGTTGCCGTGGACAATACGAGCAGCGCGAGCTTTCATAAGGTGGCTTTGAAGACGCGCTACATACGTCTCCACGTGGCCAAAGGTGGAACCGATGGTATCGCGCGTATCTATGAGTTTGGGGCCGAGTAAGGCCATGTGAAGAAGAATGAGTCGAAAGCCAGTGTTCCGTGAGGAGCTGGCTGTTTTTATTTGGTGACGTTTAGCGAGCGCTTCAAAGCGGCAAAGCCCTCTTTCATACTCACCTTGGGCAAGTATCCGAGCTCCTCCTGGGAAGCCTTGGGATTATACCAATGCGAAGTATTGAGTTGGGCGACCATAAAGCGGGTGAGGACGGGTTCGCTTTTAATTCGGAAAAGGGTGTAGAGCTTTTCCATGAAGAGTGCGAGACACCACGCAGTCCGAAAGCTGATCCGTTTGCGAACCGGAGCGATTCCCGCTGAAGACAGAATGGAGTTGATGATGTCTTCCATCGGCCAGGGTTCGTTGTTTCCTATAAAATAAGCCTTACCGCAAATGGTACTGCCGATGCTGAGGCGTCGGTAGGCCGCTTTGTGAGCTTCGACGGCGTTGTCGATGTAGACGGCATCGACGAGCTTTCCTGCCTTCCCTATGAGTCGCAGACGACCGGCTTTGGCTTTGTCGATGACCCTTGGAATAAGGTGACGATCGCCCGGGCCCCAGATGAGGTGAGGGCGAAGCGAAACCGTTGCGAGCGTGGCATCGTTGGCTTCGAGGACCAATTGCTCCGCCTGGGCTTTGGTTTCCGGATAAGCAGCCATGTAGGTCTTGGGATAAGGCGTCGACTCATCGACGTTTTCCTGGTCCTTGCCGCCGAAGGTCACGGACGGGGAACTGGTGTAGATCAATCGTTTGATACCAAGTTCGCGGCAGGCCTTGAGGATGTTGAGCGTGGCTTTGACGTTGGCATCAAAGTATTCTGCGTAGGGACCCCAGACACCCGGTTTGGCTGCGACGTGAAAAACTGTGTCCACGCCCCGCAGGGCTTCGAGTGTTGTCGTATAATCAGCGAGATCACCGCGCAGAACTTCGACATCCAAATGGTCGAGTTCGGAATAATGGCCGCGATTGATGGTGCGAAGTTTATGGCCGTCTTTCAGCAGGGATTTGAGCAAAGCCGAGCCTAAGAAGCCGCCTCCGCCTGTCACCATTATTGTTTCTGCCATGTTTGATCCGCCCATACTTTGAGTTTCTCGCGAAAGATCTTGGCGTTGTGCCGAATATCTACGGGAAAATCGGGGTGCAAAAGAAACTGTTGAACAGAGCGGGTATGACTGTGATGGTCGCCTAAGGTTTTGAGTTCGGCAAAGAGTTGAGCCTCTTCGGCTTTGCTCAAGCTGCGAAGCGGTTCGACACAGAGAAGCGGCGTTTGATGAGGCGCGACGCCGAGGCCCACGAGAGCCGTCCGCGCAACCCTGGGATGATTATTGAAAACCGCTTCAGTTGGGATCGTATAGAGATCACCCTTCATCGTTTGCACGCGATGAGACTTCCTGCCACAGAACCAGAGATGACCTTCCTCATCGATATAACCGAGGTCGCCCATGCGGTGATAGAAAAGTCCGTCACGATCTTTGGTCTTGGCGAGGCGCGTGGCTTCGTCGCGATTGAAGTAAGCGGTCGTGACCTGCGCGCCGGAGACTATGATTTCGCCGATATTGCTATCGCTCAGGAGATCCGTTTCGTCAAAGACCGGAAGTTCACTGTCGGTGATGCGAAGGATTTTGACCACGCTTGGAGCCACCGGTGTGCCAACGCAAAGGCCAAGGCCGCGCCCATGTTTCTTGCGCGCTTCGCCGAGCAGGAGGCGGCTTTCGGCGATGGCAACGGGCAGTGATTCCGTGGCTCCGTAAGGTGTGTAGAATTCAGCGTCCGCTGGCAGAAGGTTGCGAAAGCTTTCGATCACAGAAGCCGGCACCGGCGCGCCCGCTGAAATCACTCGCTTCAGAGAAGGAAAATGCCAACTATGAGCTTTGCCATGAGCCGCAACGCGTTTGATTAACGCGGGCGATCCGAACATATTGCTGATGCCGAAATTGTCGATCGCCTCTTTGATCTTCTCGGGATTTACCTTCGCCGGCCGCGTAAAATCCATTTCGGGGATAACCGCGGTCATGCCGAAAGCGGGTGCAAAGAGAGCAAAGAGAGGAAAGGTGCAAAGATCGCGTTCGCCCAGTTGGATGTGGAGGCTGCTGGCCAGAAGATCGACCTGGCTCAGAAAATTGCGATGCGTGTAGATTGCGCCCTTGGGGGCGCCGGTGCTGCCGGAGGTAAAGAGAATGGCTGCGACATCGTCCAGACGACTCTCATGGAGAGGCTTCGGATGCTCCGGTATTGCCAAAAGTTTTTGGTACGAGATTGTGCCGGGAAAGCTCTTCGGGCTGATTGAGATCTTGGCTTTCCAGGTCTTGCTCTTGCCGCGCCAGTTGAAGAGAAGGCGTGCGACATGAGCTGCTGGAATACCGACGAAGGCCTCCGCCTCGGATTCGGCGAGACAGCGTTTCATATTCTTCAGGCCGATGCCAGGATCGATGAGGACAGGGATCGCCCGGGCTTTGAAGAGGGCAAAGGTCATGACAAAGAATTCAAGCGATGGTTTGACCATGAAGGCCGTACGCATCCCTTGGGTCACTCCGTTTGAGAGAAGCTGTTGGGCTACGGTCTCGCTCATACTTTCGAGTTGGGCATAAGTAAGATGAGTATAGGTCGTGCGACCGCTTTTATCGCGGCCGCTCGGGAAGATCACGGCCTCTTGAAAAGGCCGAAGCTTCGCCATGCGGGTGAGGTGTCGCGAGATATTGGTGATGGGGGCTGTCTCGGTCTGCATGTCAGTGATAGACCCTTGGCTCTGCGATCGGATGACGATTCAAAAAATCCTTCATCAGATCGATGGCGACTTCACCGAGGTCTTCAAGAATATAGTGCCCGCCGTCCGGATAACTGTGAATCTCAGCGTGCGGCATGCGTCGACGCCATTCCGCAAGGAAATGACGATCGAAAATAAAATCCTTTTCGCCCCAGATGATTTGCATCGGTTTGTCGGCGAGGCTTTCCAAGTGCTTGTCCGTAAAGGCCATTGTTGGCCAGGAAGGGTCTTTGGCGCTGAGCGGAATATCCTGCACGAAGCGGTGAACCGCGCGGCGATTGGTCCAATTTGCGTAAGGCGCCCGATACGCTTTGCGGAGATCGGGCGACATGCGTTTATATTTGCAACCGATCCAGCTTGCTGAAACAGCAAAAGCATTGAGTCCACGAATGAGCAGATCACCGAGAACAGGCGTGCGGCTCAGGGTCAATGCGATGGGAAAGGCTTTGGTGTCAGGCAAAGGGAAGCCTGAAGTATTCATAAGGATAATGCGTTTGACGAGGCTTGGGTTACGCGCCGCAAAGCTGAGGCCGATCATACCACCCCAATCGTGAAGGATAAGGGTGATGTCGCTGAGGTTCAGTACCTTGACGAGTTCCTCGACATCCTGCACGCGCTGCTCAAGGCGATAGCTGTAGGCATCGTCACCGGGTTTGTCGGAAAATCCGCAGCCGATGTGATCGGGAACCACGACGCGATACTTATCGCGCATGCTGGAGACGAGGTTGCGGTAGTAGAAGGACCAGGTGGGATTGCCATGAAGACAAAGGAGGGTGTTACCCGTGCCTTCATCAAGATAATGCATCCTGGCCTTATGAGCTAAAGGCAAATAGCTGCCTTTGAATGGATAGAGTTTTTTGCTGACTTCGATGTTTACCATTCTAGCCCCAACATTAGACAGTTTAGCCCGCTGCCAATTCCAAGCCAACCGACTTGATCCTGGCTTTTCAGAAAGCCTTGTTCATCAGCAATCGCCGCCGTAAGCGGCAAAGAGACCGTTCCCATATTGCCGAGATAGGAAAAGGTTTCGTAGTCTTTCACGAGCGGAATTCCGAGAGCGTTCAAGACCGTTTTACGATGGGTTTGACCCACCTGATGGGAAATGATTTTATCGACTTGTCCCGGCAACCAGCGCATTTCTTCCTGCAGTGCGTGCCAGGTTTTGAGGCCGAGTGCCACGCCGTGTTTCATAACATTGACGGCATCGGTGATCATAAATTGTTCGAAGACTGTGTTTCTGAGGCGTTGAAAACCCCATTTGCAAAGTTCGTGCTGACTGTTGTCGTTCTTGGTCACGCCACCCAGCAGGCGGTGAGCCTTCCCGAGGGTGGGATCACTGCTGAGGACTATGGCGACAGCGCCGGATCCACCGGTGAAAGTGGCCAGACTCTCTTTAAGAAAATTCATATCCGGGTTTTTGAGCAACTTTTGCAGCGTGTCTTCGTTGATGTCACGCGACGATTCGCACGAAACGACCATGCCTACTTTGGCCTGGCCGAGGGCGATTCGATTGGCGACTTCAATCATTCCATTCAAAACTCCTACGCAAGCGTTGCTTAGGTCGTAGAGAGTCGCATCGGAATTTAGACCGAGTTCTGCCCCAATTCGACAGGCTGTAGCCGGTTCCTGGTAATCGCGACAAACGCCTGCATATATCAAAACATCGACATCACTGCCGCTAATGCCAAGAGCGCCTAAAGCTTTTGCACCGGCCGCTATAGCGCCGTCGCTCACTTTGAAGTGACGCGGCCACCAGCGACGCTCGCGAATACCGGTGATGGCCTCCAATTGGCCGACAGGTATGTGAAGGGCTTGGTAGACAGGCCTTAGCGCATCTTCAAGCGACGCGGTCGTCACCCTCTCCTCAGGGAGATCGTAGGTCAAAGCGTTGACGAAAACATTCTGATAGCGCATCGATTACCACTGTTAGTGAGGAACGACTGAGAGCCTTCGCACCGCATTATGACTCGGGAAGCCACGCGTAGGAGGTCCTTGGGCTTACGGCTTGGCGGGAATGTTAGCAAGACGGGCTCTTTGCTGCTAGCTAAAAAAGGACAGTCCTTATAAGCTCAAACCCGTTGTTTTCGGACAATCCGTGACGCTATGTAGCATGGGCAGTAAGACGGATCGGACCAGCTCAAGCCGGGTTCATCCAGGCATGACGACCAAAGATGAGAAAAAACTCGTCGCCATTACTACGAATTCGTCATAGACATACTCTCTAATTTTCTTCATGAGCTCTGAAGGTTATGTTTTGGGCCACAGTCATCGGTGGCCTTTGCCGGAGATACATATGAGCGTACTGCAGGCGGACAGTTTGCTGTCCATCCACCAAGATCTCGATTTTCATAGCGTCGAGGGTCAACGTATCATCGTGCCTGCGATAAATTTGAGGAATTGGGGCGACCGCAGTTTTGCTGAGGCTTACGGCCTTAAGTATTCCTACATGGCCGGTTCCATGGCCCACGGTATTTCAAGCGTCGCTCTGGTGAAGGCCGTGGCGCGCGAGGGCATGCTTGGCTCCTTCGGGGCGGCGGGACTTTCCCTTCAGGTCGTGGAAAAGGCGATCGACACACTGCAATCCGATCTCGGCGAACAGGTCTTCGCTGTCAATTTTATTCATACTCCGCAAGAACCTCTGGTCGAAGAGCGACTCTGCGACCTGCTTTTAAACAAAGGGGTTCGACTGGTCGAGGCTTCGGCTTTCATGCGTTTAAGTAAAGCGCTTGTACGCTACCGGGTCAAGGGTCTGCGCAAAGACAGCGATGGCCGGATTCGGAGTGCCCAGAGCATCATCGCCAAAGTCTCGCGCGTGGAATTAGCCAAACATTTCTGGTCTCCGGCACCGCTGGCGATACTCGATGCACTGCTGGCGGAAGGCTCGATCACGGCGCAGGAACACGAACTGGCTCAACGCGTCCCGGTCGCTCACGATTTGACGGTTGAAGCTGATTCCGGTGGCCACACTGACAATCGTCCGCTCGTCACGCTCCTCCCGCAGATGCTTTTACTGAAGAACGAAATCGAGAAACAATTCTCTTATCAGAAACCTCTGCGCGTGGGAGCAGCCGGCGGTATCGCCACACCTCACGCGGCGCTGGCAGCTCTGTCCATGGGCGCAGCCTATATTGTAACTGGAACCGTCAACCAAGCATGTGTCGAAGCCGGCACGAGTGAAGACGTTCGCAAGATGCTCTCGGAAACAACGCAGAGCGATCTCATCATGGCGCCCGCGGCGGATATGTTTGAGATGGGTGTAAAACTGCAGGTTTTGAAGCGCGGAACCATGTTTGCCATGCGTGCCCAGAAACTTTACGAACTCTATCGTCAATATCCTGATCTTGGCAGCATTCCTGACAAAGATCGCAAGACGCTCGAAGACACGTACTTCCGCATGAGCCTAGACAAGGCTTGGGATGAGACAAGACGCTTCTTTGAGGAGCGTGATCCCACGCAAATCACAATCGCAAGCACGAATCCAAAGCATAAGATGGCTTTGGTTTTCCGTTCCTACCTCGGGCAGTCGTCGCACTGGGCCAACCGGGGTGTTAGCGATCGCAAGATCGATTATCAGGTCTGGTGCGGTCCGGCGATGGCGGCCTTCAATGATTGGGTGCGTGGCTCAGCGATCGATGCTTTGCCCGAACGGCGTGCAGGCCTCGTGGGTCTCAATATTCTATACGTTTCGGCTGTTCTCCATCGCGTGAGACAGCTCCAGTTTCAAGGCTTGAAAAACCCCGAGTGGGAAAGCCTTCTCCGGCCTTTGGCCGAACCGATACTACGCCTTCATCTTGAATCAGGGAGACATGGATGAGCCTTGAGCAAACTCGAAACGATAACCCTTCTGCCCTTTCGCGTTCTGATATTGCGGTTATCGGTGTGGGCTGTATGTTTCCCGACGCTTCGAATCTCGAAGAATATTGGCGGAACATTGTCAGCGGACACGATTCGATTCGGCCTATTCCGGTTTCGCACTGGCGTCCGGAAGATTATTTTGATCCGGACCCGAAAAAACCTGATCACACCTATTCCCAAAGCGGCGGCTTTCTGAAGCCCTACGCTTTTGATCCTCTTAAATTCGGCATCGCGCCTCATGCCATCGAAGCGACCGATACCACCCAGCTTCTCGGCATGGTTTGCGCGCATGAAGCGATGGTCGATGCCGGCTACGGTCCTGACAAAGATTTTAATCGCGATCGCACCTCCTGCATCATCGGAGTCACAGGTTCCTTGGAACTCGTTATTCCTCTCGGCGCCCGTCTGGGGCACCCGGCTTGGAAACGTGCGCTGAAAAACGCCGGTGTGGCTGACGACGTTGCAGCTCAGGTGGTCGAAGAAATCGCGGATTCCTATGTGCCCTGGCAGGAGAATTCCTTTCCGGGTCTGCTGGGGAACGTCGTCGCCGGTCGCATTGCCAGTCGACTCGATCTGGGCGGCAGCAATGCTGTTGTCGATGCTGCTTGTGCGAGTTCGCTCGCAGCTTTGTCCATGGCTGTGATGGAGCTTGAATCCGGACGTTCGGATATGGTCATCGCCGGCGGTATGGATACATTCAACGATATCTTTATGTACATGTGCTTCAGCAAGACACCGGCGCTTTCTCCGACCGGACACTCGCGCCCTTTTGATGCCGATGGGGACGGAACGAGTATCGGCGAAGGCCTCGGTACGATAATTCTGAAACGCCTTGAAGATGCTGAGCGCGATGGCGATCGCATCTATGCCGTTCTCAAAAGCGTCGGTTCTGGCAGTGATGGAAAAGGCCAGGCGATTTATGCGCCGGCCGCCAAAGGTCAGATCAAAGCATTGACCCGTGCCTATGAGATGGCAAAGATCGACACACAATCGATCGAACTCATCGAAGCTCACGGTACCGGAACCAAAGTAGGGGACGGAGTCGAAATCGAAGCTCTGGCGCAAGTCTATCAGGCGAGCGAAGGCAAGCACTGTGTAATCGGTTCAGTCAAATCGCAGATCGGTCATACCAAGGCCGCCGCTGGAGCTGCTGGGTTGATCAAGGCAGTGATGGCTTTGCATCACAAAATTCAACCACCCACTTTAAAAATTCGTGCTTTGCACAAGACCTTTGCCAAGACACCTTTTCAAGTCTTGGATCAGGCGCGCCCCTGGATCACACGGGGACCTTATCCCCGTCGTGCTGCGGTAAGTGCCTTCGGTTTCGGTGGCAGTAATTTTCACTGTGTCCTCGAAGAGTATAGTAAAGGCGAAAAGCCTGTGACCTGGGACAGTGGAGCTTTTCTCCTGAGCTGGTCTGGTGATGACAAGGCAAACGTGCTCTTGGCTCTCGAAGCCTCTTCGAAGCAGATTTCAACTCTCGATCAGGCCGGCGTTCACATCATAGCGCGGCAGACGCGTCGCGATTTTCAAGCAGGGGCGGCTCATCGTCTGACTGTCTGGGCTTCAGGCCTTGACGAATTGAACAAACGACTCGCTGCGGCCAAGATCTTGATCGGAGCAGGAACCGCGGCGCATGGCGTCGCTTATTCCGACCAGGTGCCGCAAAACGATCTTGCTCTGGTGTTTGCCGGACAAGGATCGCAAGCGCCCGGCATGCTACGGGAATTGATGCTGGCCTTCCCAGAAGCGCTGGAGAGTCTCGAACTGGGCTCCCGTATTCTGGCGGCGAACGAAGGCGAAAATAGTCCGTCGTTGATGGACTACATCTATCCGTCACAAGCCTTTGGCGATGACAAACAATTTCAGCGTCAGGCCCTGACCGCGACTCGCATCGCGCAACTAGCCTTGGGCACTGTCGGTGCCGCTCTTATCATTATCCTGAAGCGTTTTGGAGTTAAAGCCACTACGTTTGCCGGTCATTCTTACGGCGAACTCCTGGCACTTTACGCAGCCGGTGTCTTAAAGCTGGAAGATATGCTCAGGGCTTCTTATCAACGTGGACTCCTCATGGAGCGAGCGGGTCGTGCCGGTGGCGGGATGCTCGCTGTCATGGCTTCAGCCGAACGCGTGGCCGCAATCCTCAAGGATGAAGGCTTTGCAGCGACTATTGCGAACTACAATGCTCCTGAACAGGTGGTCGTCGGTGGATCCGTTCTTGAGTTGGAAAAACTCAAAGCCTCTCTTCGCAGCCACAAGATTACAGCCAAATCTTTGGAGGTCAGTACGGCTTTCCATACGGATTATGTCAGCGATGCTGCGCTAAGCTTCGATCGTTGGCTTGAAGAAAACGTCACGTTTCATGCGGCCGCCCATCCAGTCTATAGCAATAAACTGGCTCAGATTTATCCTCAGAACGGTATGCGCGAAACCTTAAGCGCTCAGCTTGGATCGCCTGTTCGCTTTAGCGAGATGCTAACAGCGTTGCAAAATACTTCGCCCATGACGCTTGTCGAAGTGGGTCCAGGACGCAAAATTCATGGACTTTTGAAAGCATCAAATGCGAAGGCTCTCTCTCTCGACACCGAAAGTCGGAGCAGTATGCTCAGTCTCGTAGCTCTGCTGGCGGATCTTTCGGTACTTGGCGTGGACCTTGATTTGAATGCCTGGCATCCTGGGGCTATCGAACTCCCCGTCGAGAAGAAAAGCTTTACCGTTAACCTAACCGGTGCGAACTACCGCTCGGAAAAAAAGGTTAAGGACAAAGACAAGGCAATCGCTCCGAAGCCTTTGCTGATTCCAGATCCTCAGATCCACATGTCTCGTCTTACTCAAGCAAATCCGGTTTTAATCCCAGAAGCGGCCCAAGTTAGTCCGAAGAAGGCTGGAGCCACTTTAGCCTCCCCTGTCTCCGGACCTGTTCGCGAAGCTTCCATTTCGCGACTGTCCGCATCGTCCGTCGTCAATCATCCGGCAAAGAATGAGGGAACAATGAGCTCTTCGAACAATCAGGACTGGTCGCATTTGGAGCAGATTCTCAAGGATATGCAAGAAGCCCAAAGAAGAACGACCGATGCTCATACTCTCTTCCTCGAAAACCAGCGTCAGTTCCAACAAATTCTTCGGGATGCGTTGCTTGGTTCGGATGCGGGCCTGGGGCAGGGACAAACGACTTCGTCCCGTCCAGCGTCTGCCATCGTTCGTGAACAAGGCCAAGCTCCCGCTTATCGCTCGGAAACGAAGCCGGCTGCGGCTCCGTATGCGTCAGCCCCTGTTGCCGCCACTCCCAGTCCAGTCGCGCAGGCTCCTCATTCCCATCAAGCACTATCGCCTTCGGCAAAAGTGCGGCCGGCCGCCGCGCCTGAAGCCCCGAAGGTCGATCCTACCGTTGCTATATTGAAAATCGTCGGCGAAGCGACAGGCTTTCCAGTTGAGATGCTTTCGTCAGAAATGAATCTTGAAAGTGATCTCGGCATCGATTCGATCAAAAAAGTGGAGATCTTCTCTCAGCTGCAAAGTCTCAATCCGACTCTGCAGGCTGACGCCAGCCGCATGAATGAGGCACAGACCATCGAGGATTTGATCGCCTACGTCGCGCCGAATACGGTTCAAGCCGGAGCTGAATCTGCGGATGCAGGAGAAGATCAAGAACGCAAAGGAGCCTGGGCGGCAAGTCCTGTCGCCTTTGTTGCCGGCAAAACAAGTGAAGTAAGACAAAACATTCTCGCCGTTATCAGCGACAAAACCGGTTTCCCCGTTGAGATGCTAAGCGAGGATATGGATCTTGAGTCGGACCTCGGTGTCGACTCGATCAAGAAAGTGGAGATCTTCTCCAATCTTCAGGAAAAATTCCCGCAGGTCCCATTCCAGGCGGAAGCCTTGAACCAACTGCACAAAATCTCTGACATCCTCGCCCGCATTATGGGGAACGGGGCTCTAGCTGAGGATAATCCTTCGGCAGCGCCTCACGATCTCCAGGCTATTCTATGGGAAGTCATTGCTGAGAAGACGGGTTATCCGTCGGAAGTCCTCACTCTCAACATGGATCTTGAATCGGACCTGGGTATCGACTCGATCAAACGCGTGGAAATTCTATCGGCCCTTAGCGAGAAGTTGCCGATGCTGAAGGAGTATGCCGCGAGCGAGGTTCATACACTTCAAGATCTTCTGGGACTGCTCCAGGGAGGCGCCACCCGGAGCGCCGACGATGAAGGACTCGCTAGAAGTCTTTTAAATCCTGAGCCCATGGAATGGGATCTCAGTTCAAAAAAAAAATCGCAAGTCGGTGAACAGCTAGAAAGCAACGCGCCCAGCTTGGAGCCATCCAAGGTCTCCTGTTGGAAGCTCAAGGCCAGTCCCTGGGCTGCAAGTAGTCAGAACCACGAGCCCAATGCCCAGGGTGAAATCTGGATTGTAGACGACGGCAGCAGCCTCGCCAAGGGGCTTTCGCAGCGTCTTGAGGAGCGTGGTCTTCATGCGAAGCTTGTGTCCCAGGCCAGTGCCGAGCGCCTGTCGATCCCCGAGAACCTCCAAGGTCTCTTTATCCTGAGCCCTGCTCAGTTCGATAATCAGGCGCTTCGCTGGCTCAATAATTCCTACAAACTTCTTCGCCGCTGTGCAGAATCCCTCCAAAGCAGTCAGGGCTTTGTCGTAACGGTAAGCCGGAACGGAGGACAGTTTGGTCTCGATGGTTTGACCCAGCTGGCACAGGTCTACGCAGGCGGCACCTCCGCTTTCGTCAAAACGATCTCGCATGAGTGGCCTCAGGTTCATGTCCGCGCTCTCGATATGGGTCGCGATTTTACCGACAGTCTGGAAGCGGCCCAGCGTTGTCTGGAAGCCGCGTTGATGCTCGGGCCGCTGGAAATCGGCGTTCAACGCGAACGCTTTTATTCCCTTCGCCTTGAAGAAGAAAGTTTTGCCGCGCAGTCGCCGCAAAAAGTTCTGGAACGTGGTGATACCGTTCTGGTGACCGGTGGCGCGCGTGGTGTCACAGCCGCGACGCTTATCGCCCTCGCCAAACGTTATCCAGTCCGTTTTGTGATCTGGGGACGCACGCCACTGGCTGCGCCCGAAGCCCGTGAAACGAAGGACTTGACGGATGCAACAGCAATCAAGAGACAGCTGCTCTATCTGCATCCGGAACTGAGTCATCCCAAAGATATCGAAAAAGCCTATCGCAACATCCTCTCCCAGCGCGAACTGAGTGCGAGCTTTGCCGCCCTCCGAAGCTACGGGGCTGAAGTTGTGTATGAAGTTGTGGACGTGAGCAAAGACGCCGAACTCCGCGTGGCCTTGCAGAGCCTGCATGAACGTTATCCGGTGATCAAGGGTGTGATCCACGGCGCGGGTGTCATTCGCGATAAGATGATCGTCGATCAGCACGAAGAGGAATTGGCCGAAGTTCTCGACACCAAACTTCGCATCTTACCCTTCCTTGAAAACCTGGCTCAGGCCGGTACCGCGTGGATCGTCTTCTTCTCGTCTTCGACCGCTCGTCTTGGGCGCAAGGGTCAAGGAGCCTACGCTCTGGCCAACGAGATTCTCAACAGGGCCTCGTCCTACCTTAGCAGCCAATACAATCTCCGCGCTCTCGCCCTCAACTGGGGGCCTTGGGACGGCGGTATGGTTCATGATGGTTTGAAAAAATTATTTGCCAGCGAAGGCCTCGGCACGATCCCACTCGATCGCGGTGCTGCGCTCCAAACCTATCTCCTCGAACATCCTTCGCTCGGTTCGGGTGAATGGCTGGTGCTGGGTGAAGGTGGCAAAGAAATTCTGGGCGATCAAATTATTCGCGCCGAGACAGTCCTGGCTCAGCAAACGATCAGTATCGAGAACACGCCGATCCTCATCGACCATGTGATCAAGAGTCGGGCTGTCGTCCCCGCCGCGCTTCTCGCTGAATGGATGATTGAAGCGGCGAGCAAGCAGTTTCCCGGTCTTGTCCTCAAGGATATTACGAAGTTTCAGGTCTGGAAGGGTCTGGTGCTCGATGTCGACACGAAGCTCCCGATTGAAATCGTCGCGATATCCCAGGCCGACCAATCGATCGACGTCGTCCTGCGCAGCCGCACAGCCGAGGGTCAGTTGAGACCTCACGCCCATGCCCTGCTTGGATTTTCGAAAGATTTTCCTTTGTCGTCATCAACCTGGGAGGCGATCGAAGAGGACGAGGCATTAGCGAACGTCAAGCCTTATGAAGAGATCCTCTTTCATGGCGAGAGTCTGCAATTCATCGAGCGTGTGCTGCATAACAGCCCGGGCCGTTTCGTGGCCGAACTCAGTCTCTTCGGGGGTGCTGCCGATTGGTCAAGGACGCAGAACGCCTGGTTTGCCCAGGCGCCCCTTCTTGATGCGATCTTCCAGGGTGCGATTCTTTGGAGCAGTCTCAGCAAGAACAGCCGTTGTCTCCCCAGCAAGTTTCAAAAAGCGACTTATTATCAAGCCTGGTCGGCTCAGAACGCGACTCTCGATCTCCATATCGAAGTCCTTGGCGATCATAGGCTTGTGGCACACGGCCGGGTTTATGGAGAAGATGGCAAGCTCATCGCCGAAGTCGAAGGCTTTGAGGCCACTCTTGATGCGTCCCTTGCGGAGTCGTTTGCGATGAGGGATCTGCCTTCTTCGGGGAGCGATGAATTTAACGCTTGAGCTGAGTTTTCAACGATAACATCAGGAGCCTTATGCAAGGGGCTCTTATGAGGCAGATATATGAAGTCGATCGCAATCGTCAGCGCTGGAATTCGTTTTCCGGGAGCTAAAAACCTGGATGAATTTGCGACTATTCTAGAGTCCGCTCGAGACATGTCGGAAGAAATATCCGATCGGCGTTGGGATAAACGTGGCGTTCGGGCCGCGAAGGAAGAAGGTTATTTTCATAAACGGGCCTACACCATTCATGATTGGCAAACCACGGCCGACGGTCTTTTGATTGATGAAGGTCTTTTGTCGCGTCTCGATCCTCTTTTTCATTTGGGTCTCGCCGCCGCGCGGGATGCCTTCACCGGCGTTCAGAACAAAAACCTGGAGAAGACCCGCTGTGGCGTGATTCTCGGTAATATCGCACTGCCGACCGAAGCGTCCTCCCGCATGGCATCGGAATGGTTGAGTGAAGCCTGGGGTCTCGCGACGCCTCAATCGACCTATTCTGTCGACAATCTAAGTCCGGCAGCGATGCCGGCCGTGGTGATTGCCAGAGCTCTTGGTTTTGCCGGTAACAGCTTTACGCTCGATGCGGCCTGCGCTTCGTCTCTCTACGCTATCAAACTCGCCTGTGACGAACTGATGGAAGGCCGCCTCGACTTTGCTCTGGCGGGTGGATTGAGTCGTCCCGATGCTCTCTATACTCAAGTTGGTTTTACCGCGCTAGACGCCCTGTCCCGTAGCGGTCGCTCCTATCCCCTCGATGCCCGCGCCGATGGCTTGATCGTAGGGGAGGGTGCTGGAATCTTTGGTCTCAAGCGTCTCGAAGATGCTGAACGTCATGGCGATACAATTCTAGCCGTGATTCGAGGCGTCGGTCTTTCCAACGATCGAGAAGCCGGATTGATGGCGCCTTCGGGCGAAGGGCAATGGCGCGCGATGCAAGCGGCTTACGTCGATGCTGAGTGGGATCCCGGCAGCGTGGAACTTGTCGAATGTCATGCGACCGGCACAGCTCTTGGTGATGCGACTGAAATAAAGAGCCTGAGTCAGATTCGAAATAGGGCTCCTGCCGTGATCGGGTCAGTGAAAGGCAACGTCGGCCACATGCTGACCGCCGCCGGTGCTGCCGGTATTGCTAAGCTCCTACTTTCCTTCCGAGAGAAAAAATTCTGGCCGACAGCCAACTTCCAGGCAGCTCCCGCAGCGTGGAACCTCGCACAACAGGGTCTCCGTGTCTTAAAAACGCCCGAAAATTGGGTCACAAAGCAGGAATTGAGACGCGCCGCGATAAGTGGTTTTGGCTTCGGTGGTATCAACGCCCATGTGTTGCTCGAAGAATATGCAGCGGAGATCAGTGAGCGCGTCGTGCGAATCAAGCCCCGCAAAAAAGTGGCCGTTATTCGCGCGGCTGATCTTGAGGCGAGCATAAATGAATGGGAAAACATGGAGCTTGGTTACAAGCAATTCCGTATTCCCCCTAAAGAGATGCAGGATATTCTGCCTCAACAAATCTGGTCGCTCCTCGCGATGAGTTCGCTCGGTGCTCTGCCCGCTCTTGAAAAAGACAAGGTGGGTTGCTTCGTTGGTGTCGAACTCGATCCCTTGACCAATCTCTTTGCCACGCGATGGAATCTGCAGGATAGTTTGCCCGCCGCGAACCTCGATGCCTATATGCCGGCTCTGGCTGCAAATCAGGTCATGGGTTCTTTGGCGAGTATTGCGGCTTCACGCTGTGCGCGTGAGCTCCAGCTTGGTGGGCAGTCGTTTACTGTGGCAGCCATGGAAGCGTCGGGCCTCAAAGCACTCGAACTCGCCTTCCGAGCCATATCAAGAGGCGAGCTGCATGCGGCCCTCGTTATGGCGACCGATATGGGCAGCAGTCATCGCGCTCGGAGTCAACGTCTGGAGCGCTATAGCCAATGGGCGGAAGGTGCGGATGACTCCGTGGCTCTCTTGCTTATGGACGAACAAAAGGCCCTGGATGCCGGTCTTCCCGTATCCATTATTCTCGACAATTTTAGTGAATTCGATGTTGACCTGGATATGCCACTTTCCGAAGGCGCTCTCTGGCTGGAAGATTTGCGACGCGATGCCTCTTGGGTCAAACAACTGGGTCATCAGAATAAAAAAGTGGTTGAAGGTCATCGCTATCGCGGGGCCGCCCACGGACTGAGTTCGCTCGTGAGGATTTGGGAAGGCGCGCCGAACGGTCGATCCTCCTTTCTACTGCGCGATCACAAACTTCACCATGTGACCTGGATGCAGAAAGCGCCGCTTCCCGTCGTGCATAATCCCCATGTAGAAGGCGATGCCTATAGAGTCGCGAGACGCGATCGACATCTGGTTCCGGTCGATGTCTTGTTTTCAAATTTGCAAATATCCGCTGAGGCTCGAGTGCCATCGTCACCGGTGCATAATACTGCTGCGCCGGCAGCCCTTTCCGTGGATTCCAGGCCGCGCTCAAGCGCTTTGAATCAACTCGCCAGGGATCTGATCGCGCAGGAGTTGCAAAGCATTGAAGCTCATACCCAGTTCCTTGCCTATCGTTCTGAAGGCGATGCGTTTATTGCCGATTTCCTGCAAGGCAATATCGGCTCGCGTGGAAATGGGCCAGCGAATCTTGCTGTTTCGACAGCGAGGCCGTTCTCTAGCGAAACGAACTATCGCTGGGTCCATCGCCCTTACAACGACGAGGCTGCACTCTATGACTACGCGGCTTGCACGGAATTTGCCGAAGGCAATATCGGCCGCGTCTTCGGTGCTGATTTCGCCGAGGCGGATTCTTTTCCCACACGTGTGCGCCTCCCTGCCGAACGTCTTCTCCTTTGCCATCGCGTCATGAGTCTAAGCGGCGAAGCAAAGTCTCTCGGCTCGGGCCGAATGGTCACCGAACACGATGTCTTTCCCGATGCCTGGTACCTCGAAGACGGTTATATGCCCACTGCGATTGCTGTTGAATCGGGTCAAGCCGACCTTATGCTCTCAGCCTATCTGGGTGCAGATTTTGAGACGCGTGGCGAAGCTGTGTATAGACTTCTCGATGCCCGCGTGAGCTTTCATAGCGAACTCCCAAAGGTTGGCGAAACGATTCGCTATGAAATTGAAATCAAAAAATTCTTTGAACAAAGCGGCACGCTCTACTTCCAGTTTGCCTTCGAAGCCTATATTGGCGACCGGCATGTGATGAGCATGGTCGATGGCTGTGCGGGGTTCTTCTCGGCTAAAGCCTTGGAGGAAGGTCGCGGCGTCAAACGTAGCCAGCTCCAGCTAAAAGGCGGCGCGGGCAAGATCAGCGGCAACTACGAAGCTCTGGTTCCCATGATCAAAGAAAGTTATAACGATGCTCAGGTCGAAGCTCTGGGTCGCGGTGACTACGCCGCTTGTTTCGGAGCGGACTTTGCCGGTCTTGAACTCAAAGCCCCCAAGAGTCTGCCTGTCGGCGACATGAAGCTTGTGCATCGGATTCTGGCGATCGAGCCCAAGGGTGGACGCTTCGGCATTGGTTCGGTGACCGGTGAAGCCGATATTCATCCGGATGATTGGTTCCTCACCTGTCACTTCATAGACGATCAGGTGATGCCGGGCACTCTCATGTTCGAATGCTGTCTCCATACTCTTCGCGTTTTCCTTATGCGAGCGGGTTGGGTAGGCGAAAAAGACGAACAGAATTATCTTCCCGTTCCCGGCGTCTGGTCGCAGTTGAAGTGCCGGGGTCAGGTTCTCGCGACGACCCAAAAGGTCACCTATGAAATCGAAATCAAAGAGATGGGTTACGGACCGGATGCCTACGTGATCTGTGATGCCCTGATGTATGCCGATGGCAAACCCATCGTTGACATTATTGATATGAGTCTGAGAATTCCCGGTCATGACCAAGCGAAGTTCGAGTCAATCTGGAAGACGACTCATGTTCGGCCTTTTGTGGAATCGACGCGCAAAGAAGATGTCGCCTATACCTACGAAAATATTCTGGCCTTCTCCGACGGCAATCCTTCGGACTGTTTCGGCGAGATCTACCAGCCCTTTGACAAGGAGCGTAAGATCGCGCGCCTCCCTCGTCCTCCCTTCCAGTTCCTGGATAGCGTGGAATGGGTCGAAGGTCCTTACATGAAGCAGCACGTGGGAACGCGCCTGCTTGCCCACTACAAACTCCCTGATGAGGCTTGGTTCTGGGCTTGTCACAACAATCGATTGCCGTTCTCGGTGCTCGTTGAGATCGCCTTGCAGCCCTGTGGGTTCATGGCGGCTTACATGGGATCGGCTTTGTGCAGTGAACGTGACCTTAAGTTCCGTAACCTCTCGGGCGAAGCCACGACCTTTCAGGACATTCGCAAAGGTTCGGGTCGACTGTCTATCGAAGTCGCGTCGACCAAGATTGCCCGCAGCGGCGATATGATCATTCAGGATTATAGCTTCCGCGTTTTCAATGCTTCGGGTGATATCTACGTGGGAACGACCAGCTTTGGTTTCTTCACCGAAGATGCTCTCGCCGCGCAGGCCGGCGTTCGGGGCGAAGCGAACTTTGTCGAAAGACCTATTACGAAGCCTTATCCGACGACCAAAGCGGTTCCGCAAGGGCAGCTCCGTATGGTCGATTTCTGGGATTCGACCGGCGATAAGATCTTTGGGGCAAAGACTGTGAATCCCGAGGAATGGTTCTTCCATGCTCACTTCTTCGAAGATCCGGTCATGCCCGGGTCTCTGGGCCTCGAATCGCTCCTCCAGATTTTGGAAGCGGATGCGAGTCTCAACTGCCCGACTGTTCCGAGCTGGCGCGTGGCGCTTGGCTCCAAACATAATTGGATCTATCGCGGTCAGGTTAGAAAGCACAATAAAGAAGTACGCCTAGTCCTTGACGTCAAGGAACGTTCTAAGACTGATCTTACGGTAGACAGTGTCCTCTATTGTGACGGTTTGGCGATCTATAAATTGGATCATCTGCGAATCGAAGCTGCGCCTGTCCTTTTCGAAGTATGATCTCTCTCTCTCATGTCTTTAAAGATTCTTTGCAGACAATGTTTCCGCTTTATAATCCCAAATAATGGAGCCACTGATGTCCACGCCTCTCCAAGACTTCACCAATCTCGTTCATAGCAATCTTGAAAAGAACGGCTTTCCTGACAAGTCGGTCTCTTTCCCTCTGGAAAAGATGTACGAAAGCGCTTCGGAACGTGGTTTTTCCTTTAACAAAGTTCGCGATGAACTGAGAGAAATGGAAGTTCTATCTGAGATCGTCGGCGATCGAATTGTTTTTACCAAACAATCACTCCCCGACTTCGGCGCGGACTTCGATATGAGCAAAATGGCGGAAATGGCTCAGCAGATGCTGGCGAAGATGAGTCCCGAGCAGCAAGCTCAGATTACGCAAATGATGCAAAACATGAGTTCTGAGCAAATGGCTGGGATGCGCGAGCATTGGGAAAATATGCCATCGGAAGAAAAGCCAAAGGCAAGGCGCGATCTCAAGCCTTGATGCCATTTCTTTTTCGCCAAATAAATCCATCCCAAATGTAGTGGGTGGCTTGCGGGAGGGCGAGAAGGGGAATGATCCAGGCCTTCGCGCTCGTATCGGCTTCGGTAAACCATTGCGAAAAACCACCAAAGAATTGTCCATACTCCTGCCAGACGAGAGAGTTCCAGAGTCCTTCTTCAAAGTAGGCCAGGGCGAGAAGGCTGATGAGAAAGAGCAGGGGAGTCACGATTATCGCCAACTGACGATTCATACCCGGATCGGATTCAGTTGTTAGAACTTGTTGATGCCAAAGTCTCTTCGCATCGGTCAACCAAATCAAACCCATGTAGGCCACGCCGTGACTTACGACGTTGGTCACGGTGAAGGCAAAGTCGCTATTCCAATAAAGAATACCAAAGCCAAAGCTCAAGGCCGTTCCCAAGAGAACAAGGTTCTTCGGCAGATTCAAAAATAGACTCGTGCGCAACCCATAAACTTCCTTCGCGGCATAAGCCACAAAAATCACAACTGCTAAAACATCGAAGATCCAGCGATAGCGCAAGCCGTCAACGATCCAAAAATCCCCTGGCAAAAACCAGGTGAAACGACGACTGGGATCAAGATGCCAGACGATCAGGGGATAGAGACTAGCGGTATAAATTGTCAGTTGATCCAGGCGATGCACCCAAAGCGCATCCTTTACCCCAGAACGCTTGTAAAGCATGAAGAGACCGTAGGGTTGACGAACAAAATGAAAGACCGCCGTGTAAGCGAGTATTCGCCAAAAGACCATCGGGTCCCAGTGATAAGCCGCATATCCCAAGACATAGGCCACGATCGGAACAAGGATCAAAAGCGATTTCTCATCGTGCCACATCTTTCGATTCAGAACAGTCCGGTAGATACTCGCATAGACGTGACTCACGTCAATGGCAAGTACCAGAAAGAGCCAAGCGAAGGGTGTGAGGGCGCGTTCGGCAAGTTCGGGCCAAACAAAGAGTGCGATCGCCACAAACAAAGTCGCAAAAAATGGCGGCGAAAGGATCCAAAGTCCATCGTAGGACGCTGATTTGAGCCAAGCCTGCTTGCGCGCTTCAGTCATTCAAGATCCTTTCAAAATCTGTCGGGCCGCGTCCACGCCGCGACCAAAGGCTTCTTCAAAGATAGATATGCCGCTCATGTCGCTGTGTGCCTGGGCCAAAATATGTTTGGGGTAAGGTTGCTCGTTCAGAGCTGCACGCCCTGCGCCCCAGAGATGACCTGGTTTCGGCTGTATCATGCCGTGACCCCAAAGCCACACATCGATCTTCTCAATGTTCGGCACGTAGTCGGGATGCATGGCTTCCATATCGGCAAGCACCATGCGGCCCCAATCATCAGCGCTGCGCATGCCGGCGATGCTGCGCAGATAGTCGGACGATCCGCCGGTTAACGGCCAGTAAGATGTAAGGACGCTGGGTCCCTGATAGCGTTTGATTTCCTGATGGCTCGCCACGACGTAACCCAAAGAAGGCGAACCGTAGGGAACATTATCCCAGGCGAGCTCGGTCCCTTCGCCACCTTCGGGAAGACTCTTAACTTGAAGGTTCGCAACCATCCAGGGGGCATAGGTCATCTGATTTCGATCGTAGGCAAGGCCAGGTAGAAGTCTTGCTGAAACATGGCGAGGGACAGCCAAAATCAATTTATCCGCGGTCCAGAGTCGGTTCACAGCGAGCTTCTCGTTCCAACTCTCGATCTGCCAGCTCTCGCCTACACGCTTCACTGCGTGCACAAGTTCACCGCCCTGGAATTTCGATTCGATGCCACGAAGCAGCTGACGAATTAACCAATGATTGCCTTCGGGCCAGGTCAGGACCTTACCGTTCTCTCCAGAACGCGCTGCAAAATAATGAAGACCGGCCCAGGCGGAAGTTTCCTCCCAGTCGGTTCCATAGTCATCGCGGCAGGCATAGTTGAGATACCAGGTAAGAAAGGGCGAATGCCATCCCTGACCTCGGATAAATGCAGCGAAAGTCATCGAATCGAGCTTTTTATATGCAGAATCGTGGGACGAACGATCGAGAGGTATCTGAAAAGCCAGGCGACCATCTTTTCCCCGCTCCTGACGAAGCCTGTCGGTGAAGGCGGTGAAAGCCTTCAGTTCGCTCACGGTCCCCGCATCCAGAGACTTCCAGGGAATCAGGCCTTCATGCCAACTGCCTTGATAAAAAAGCCTCTCTTCCATGTCATGGCAAATATAGTCTTCGTTGTATTCCGCTTCGCCTGTAGCGTTCCAGGATTTTATCGCTCCGCAATCGGCAAGGAACTGCAAAAGATCTTGATTCGATCGATCGGGCTGCGGAAGATAGTGCGCACCCCAAGGATAAGATATATTCCCATGATGCCCCGCCCGTGCATTGCCGCCGGCGTCGATGGCAAGGTCGAGTATTTGGAAATCACCATGCCCTGCTTTTTGAAGAGTATAAGCCGCCGCGCAGCCAGCCGCACCCGACCCGATAATGAGCGCTCCCAACTTGGGTCCGGGCTCGGCAGGAGGAAAGCTCCGCGAACGCAGTTGGTGCCCTAAAGCGTGATCCGCTCCGACGATGCGGGGATGGAGCGTGGTCGTGCAAGACGTTGCGAGCAGGCCAGCCGCAGCCCCCTTGAGCAAAAGTCTCCGATCGACGCCATTCCCTTTGCTTCGACTAGTGAACATAGTGCGCCCACTCTTCTTCGAAGGTCCGCACGAGCGCCTGATTATCGAGTCGGTTGATGGTCGACACCGAAGCTTGCATGTCGCTTGGAAACTCAAAGAGATTGGGCAGATCATTCAACCGAAGAAACTTGAGATTCGTCGGCAAGCTTTCGGGCAACTGATATTCATCCCGACCTGCAAGTACAAAGCCCCATTCGCCAAAAGATGGTACGTAAGCGTGATAAGGCGCTGTCTTAAGACCGCTGGCATTCAGGGTGTTGACCACAGTCCAATAGGATTGCTTAGCATAAAAGGGTGAGGTCGATTGAACGACGAGACGACCATGAGGCGACAAAGCGCTCTTGACCAGATCGTAGAAACGCGTGCTGTAGAGTTTGCCGATCGAGAAGTTGCTGGGATCCGGAAAATCGATAATGACAAAATCGAAGAGTTCATGATTGTTCTTAAGCCACTGAAAAGCATCCTGATGCACTAGATGAAACTTTGGCGACGCGAGAGAGTTTTCGTTCAGCGCGACCAGGAGTGAATTCTTGGTGGCGAGATCCGTGACCGCGCTATCGAGATCGATCATGGTCACGTGTTCAATACCGGGATATTTCCAGACTTCCCGCACGGCAAGGCCATCACCCCCACCGAGAACCAAAACGCGCTTCGCATCGGGAACACTGGCAAGCCCTGGATGCACCAGAGCTTCGTGATAACGATACTCGTCGGTCGATGAAAACTGAAGGTTCCCATTGAGGAAAAGCCTTAAATCATTGGCCCGTTTGGTCATGAGCACCCTTTGGTAGGGCGAACTCATCGCCGCGATCACCGGATCGGGATAGGACAGGCTTTCCCCCCAGCGGGTAATCATATCACCCCCGGCGAGACCGGCGACCATCGTGGCGACGACGATCCAGACTTTGATTCGTTCGGACTTAAGCCAGGCCTTTGACTTGGCCAGGATCTCCAGCGTCGCGCCCGCGACCAGGGCGTTACAGAGACCAAAGAGGAATCCCGAACGAACCAGTCCCAACTGAGGGACCAGCACCAGGGGAAAGAGAAGCGAAGCCAGGAGGGCTCCGAGGTAGTCGAAGGTGAAGACCTTCGACACCAGTTCTTTGAAATCATATTCATCCTTAAGAATTCGCATCAAAATAGGGATTTCGATGCCTACTAGGATGCCGGTGACCATAACGCTCGCGTAAAGGAGGATGCGAAATTCACTCACTTCCGAGAAGGCCACGAAGAGGATCGCGGCCGAGCTTCCCCCAAAAAGAGCAAGAAGCAATTCGACGCGAATGAAGAGACGAAGGAGATCGTCTTTGATGAAGCGCGAGAGGTAAGAGCCTATTCCCATTGACGAGAGATAGACTCCGATAATTGTCGAAAACTGAGTGATCGAATCGCCAAGCAGATAGGAGGCTAGTGTGCCGGCGATCAATTCATAGACCAAACCTGCTGTCGCAATCACGAAGACAGAGGCGAGCAGTAATACGGCCACGTCGTGTCCTTTTTTTTAACCGTGAATGGCTGAGGCTATGATAGTCCCGAGAGCGATGATTACTGCCGAACAGGTCAGGGCCAGAGGCATGTTTTTCTCTTCGACAATCTCTTTCCAAAGCTGACCCGGCGTGAGCTTGTCGAAGATGAACATGGCGACGATCATAATTGCGATGCCAAGGGCCGAAAAGACCAAAGCGCTGACGACGTACTTCCAAAGAATCATTGTTTCCATGCCTATCTCCTTCAATCGGGATTCATACAGCGAAGACCAAAATTATGCGGACTACTTATGATAGGTGCGAAAGCCGCCTCCGCCCCCACTGCCTCCACCACGATAACCTGCGACACCGCCAATGCCTGTCCCACGATCATCGGCACAGGAGTGTCCGGTGGAAGCCAGGAAGATGAAAAGGAGGCTGATAACGGCGCCGTATAGACGATACATGAACATAAACATCAACCTCCGCTCATTTGATTGCTCGTCGACCATCGACTGTTTTCAAAACCAAAATCCCGCAGCAGATAAAAGAGCGGATAGATGGAAATCAGAATGAGACAGATGATCAGGTTACTCTGCAGAGGAGGATCCAGGGTGGCGAGAACCTCCAGAGTATTTGTGCCTGCTTCCCAGCGGCCTCCGTTCGGAAGGAGCGCGGGATCACGATCGAGCTGAAATTCGAAATGATAATGGCCTTTGGGCAGTTTGGGGAAAAAGAGCTCGACCGAAGTCTCGCGCAAAGGACTGTCATCGTCCCCCACATCGTAGCTGGCAAGCTCGCGCTGGAAACTGATCACCTGGCCCTGACCATCCTCAGGCACGATTTTGCCACTCAAGCCCAGCCAGGTGTTGGTAAGTGGCGCGCGGAGTTTTAACTCCATATTACGGCCGTCTTTTTCCACCTGAAAGCTTTGGGTCTTGAGCAACTCGGTCGTCAATTTTGAGTCTCTTATTAAAACCTGGTCGTAGACTTTTTTAGTCGCGCCCGCGCCTCGGATGAGTTGAAAGGCGATGAGAAGGATGACAAAGCTTAACCAGTGTAAAAGCAGGCTGTTTCGTTTGGCATAAAACTTTGAGGGTTGATTAGGCGCGACACCCGTTTGCTGAGGCATGGTGCCGATGAGGTTAAAGGCTTTTTGAATGTCGTCAGCCGGAATGTAAATTCCAGCGGTCCAGGTGATTTCACTTTCCCCTTCATCTTTTTCTGAGCTCAGGATATCCGGTGGAGCGATAAAATCTTGAACCGCAGCACTGTCACCGACCTTTACGCGCCAGTAGAATTCGCCCAAAACGTATCGGACACGCGCGTTGCCGATATAAAAGCGGCGATAGCGACGGCCGCCCCATTTCACATTCAGGCTGGCATTGCTAGGCTGCTTCTTAGTCACGAACATAAAGTTCCAATGACCGTCGGCCTCCATCAGAAAGCGATATCCCTCGTAAGGATTGAAGAGCAGATATTCCCGCCAGAAGTAGGATTCCTCGGCATCGCTGCGCACCATGAAACCAATGATCTGCCATTTAAATCCTCGAAACGTGACCTTGCTGCCCAGTGTGAAGAGGGGTTTATAGCGATTCAGTTGAGACGCCTGGGTCAAAATCCTTTGACCGGTATTATCCTCCTGCACAATCGAGCCACAGGCCCCACAGGCGAAGGTCAAGCTCTGGCCCGGCACATGGACTTCGATTGTCGTCCCACATTGCATACATTTAAAATTATGAATCTCGGGCGCCTTCGGAGCTTCGGATTCAGGCATGAAGTCACCAGCCATCGAGCTTCCTCAAGTTTTTAAGGTGCAAATCTTTGAATTCCACGTATTCGCCGACATAAGCCCGACGTTCGCCCGTTGCGGGGACAAGCTCGAGGCTTAGGAAAGCACCGGCGGGATTGCTGGCATCGATACTTGTAATCTCTTTGTTGGACAGCGCCGTGAACGGAAGTTCGCCTTCGCTGCCGATGCAACGGGCCGTCTTCACATCATCAATCATGAATGTGGCATTTCCCATCTTGAGATAAGCACCCGCTTTGAGTTCGCCCCATTGTTTGGCCTCGTCAGGGAGAGGGGTTGGGAAGGATATCATGAGAAGGCCCTGGGCTTCGGCCAGCCAGGCCGTCTTGCCTTTGGGGAAGTTCGCACACCATTCCGTCCAGTAACCATTGGCCCATTGCAGTCGTTGCCGACCGATGAGTTCAAAACCCTCACCCTTAAAGCTGCCCTGCGTACCGATTTGCAGGGGAGTGATTTCAGCGGGCAGATTGGCCATCTTCCCGTAGACCGTCCAATCCTGGTCGCGAATAAGCGTGCTTCTGCAATAACTGCAAACCACAAATATGGTTGCCGGCGACTGCAGCACGAGCTGCGCGCCACAGCCTGGGCAGGAAATGTTCGCCATCGCCGACTTCTCTCCTCTTTCATTCTTTTAGATGCGTGAAAGGAGATCGGCTTTTTTGCGATCAAATTCTTCTTGAGTCAGGACGCCCTTCTTGAGGAGGTCATGCATTTTTTCGAGCATTGCAAAAGAATCCTCCTTCGCGTTGCCAGCCGCCGCAGCACCACCCGAAGGTTGAAACGCATTGGCCATCACCTGACCCATGCCCACGCCGGCTCCGAGCCCCACGCCCAATCCGGCGAGGCCACCTGGGTTCGCTGCGGCTGTAGGAATGCTGTCGGCTGCCTGGAACTGAGCATAGCGATTGAGGTCGCCGAGCATACGCATCGAACTGGCTTTATCGAGATATTTTTGGATCTCCTCGGGCAGGCTGATGTTTTGGATGAAGAAGGTCGCGAGTTCAAGGCCGTACTGCGCAAAAGCAGGCAGCAGGAGGCCTTTGAGGGTTGCGGAAAAACGCTCCTGTTCCGCCGCCATATCGATAAAGGAGACCGACGCCGAACCGAAGTGACTTGAGAGTGAGGTGATGATCAGGGCCCGGAGTTGATCATCCAGTTCTTCGACGCGATAGCTGGAGCGCGTGCCCGAGATCTTCTGGAAAAAGAGTCTTGGATCGGCGATCTTGTACGAGAAGCTACCATGCGCGCGCAAACGGATAGGCCCCATTTCCTTGTCGCGCAGAATAATCGGGTTGGCAGTGCCCCAACGCTGATCGATCTGTTCCCGGGTTGAGAAGTAGAAGAGATCGGACTTAAATGGTGAGGCAAAGAGTTTATCCCAGTTCTTGAGGTTGGTCAGAACAGGGAGGGTGCGCGTGGAAAGAGTGTGAAGGCCCGGGCCAAACATATCGGCAATTTTACCTTCATTGACGAACAAAGCCAGTTGCGATTCGCGGACGGTTAGCTGCGCACCGTTCTGAATTTCTTTATCTTGCATCGCGTATTGTTGGACCAAAATTCCGTCTTCCGGCTCCTGGTATTCAATGACGTCGATAAACTGCTTTTTAATAAAATCCATGATTCCCATGCTAAACTTCCCTTTTGACGGAGGATTGGCAGTTTCTAAAAACAATGGAGTATAGCCGTTTGGAGTGGAGTCGGAAAGGAAACGACGAAAGGAGGCTAAAAAAAGTTCTCAACATAGAAAACACCTTCTCAAAGAGAAGGCGTGAGGCTTTTATAGAGGTCAATCTTCTAGCGAGTCGTAACGTCGTTCGTACTCACGAGTTTGCTGAGTACTCTCGTCTTGATCTTGCTCTGTGGCTGTCTCATTCGGGAAGGCTTTGATTTTCAGTTTGATTTGGTAGAGTTGGTCGCTGGGTGCCGACAGGAGTTTTTCCGGCCAAACCTGCTGAAGTCTCAACGTCAAACCTGTTCGCTCATCGATCCACTGTGACTCGAGATTGCCGCCAAGACCCACTTCAAACTTCTGACTCATGGTCAGATTTTGGTGTTTCATCAGCACACGAACGCGACCTTGCCAAAAGCAGACGGCGTCGAGTGGGCAACGAGAATCTTCCGCGATTCCCACAAAATCTAAAGCGCCCCAATCGGCCAGATCAAAGGACTGACTTTCTTGCAAGACAACGCAGGAGTTATCGCCAGTTTCACAGCTTGGTTCGGCCGAAATCAAGGGCTTGAAGGATGCACTTCCCTTGGCCTGAACCTGCGTCGATAGCGTCGCGAAAAGGCTTATTGTCACTGCGAAGAGATACTTCATAGTTAATTTCCTCCAGTCGTGCGCGAATGTTCTGAGTTTAAGGACTCTGGACTCAACAGACATACGGCGTGTTCCTCAGTCCCAGAGCTGAGTATGCATCCCGTCTTTCATCAAGTCACTAGGAGACTGTCGTGAAAAAAAGGATGACGCCTTACAGCCCCATCCCTTCCATCTTTCTTTGTAGAATATTTCAAACTTAGTATGGAATTTGATTGGCTAGCCAGAGCGCTCTCGCGAAAAATAAAGTTCCGGTAAATCCTGCGCTCATTGTAAGTTTCAGGAAGTTCCATTTCATCGTTTCCCGGCTCAGGATAATCCCAATAGCGCCTATGACCAGGCAGACCTGGAGAAGCATCGACGCGATATCAAAGAGATCTCCAGCCTTACCGAGATCGACGAGAAAATGGTCCAGTTCCTTTGCTCCCACGACTTTTCCAAGCTCACCATCGACTTCCTGCGACCATTCGTCTTTTTTGAGAGACTTGGATCCCAATAATATTTCTTTCTTCTCACGTTTATAGCGATCGATTCGTTCTTCTGATTCCTTCACCAGTTTTTCGACAGCGGCAACCTTCTGGGTGTCGATTGTCCCGCTTAACAGCAGGGATTGAAGGAGTTCCAACTGGCCCTCAAGCATCGTTTCCTTGATGCCCTTAGCCTGATACCACTGATAGGCATTGTTTCGACTGTTGCTCAATTGCAGTTCATCGCTGCCGAAGCGACCTGCAAAGAGGTCGTTGATCGAAAGCAGAGCGGCGAACACTGCGATTGCCAGAGGAAAGGCAATTTCCATTTTCGCCTTCAGACGCACCCAAGTTTTGCCCATAAAAAAGGCTCTCCTTTGCTTTCAAGTAATCAATCTCCTATTTAATAAGGAGATCAATTTGAGATCAAGGGATAAGCCTGATATTTTTTCCAGAACAGGTTTAAGCTGAAAAATTAGACAGATTTCATGAGTTCGGCCCTGTCGCGTTTGGCGGATGCAATCCACTCCTGAAGGTGAGGTAAAGCGAAGATGCGGTCCGCGTAATCTTTAGCCTCGCCGGTCAGCTCGATGGAATAGCTTCGGAAGCGGGTGACAACCGGAGCATACATGGCATCAGCGATCGTGAAGCGCTTGCCGAAGAGATAGGGGCCCCCACTTCCCTTCAGGCTGTCCTTCCAAATCGTTTCGATTCTTCGGATGTCCGTTTCCGTTTCGTTGTTCAATTCGGGGCGCGGAAAGCTCTCGAGAACATTCATGCTGAGATGGGTCCGCAGAGCGGTAAATCCCGAGTGCATTTCTGCCGAAAGCGATCGGGCATAGGCCCGGTCTCTAGGGTCTTCTGGCCAAAGCTGCTTATCGGGGAACGATTCCGCGATATATTCCGCGATGGCAAGACTATCCCAAATAGATAGTTCGTTATGAATAAGAAGCGGCAGTTTCCCCGACGCGGAGTATGCTAAAATACGCTCTCTGGTGCGAGGCTGATAGAGAGGGATCAGGGTTTCCTTGAAAGGGATCCCGGCTTGCTTGAGCAGAAGCCAAGGCCTTAGGGACCAGGAGGAGACGTCTTTACTTGCTATCACCAATTCCATGTCAGACTCCATTTACAAAACGATTTGTGCCTTTTGCGTATAAGTTTCATCGAGAAAATGAATATGCAAGCGAGGCAGGGATTGTGATATATTCTGGCGGATCACTCTCACTATAAGGACAATATACTTCTCTCGTTGGCGGTGCCCTCTGTTTTTTGCTTGTGCCTACCCAGTGTTAAGGTCTAACTTTTCCAAGTCGATCGTGATAAGCAATTTTTTGTTAGATTTTTGAATGCCAGTGTCAGCGGTGCATATATGATTCCGGCTTTTCTACAGGGACCAAGGAATGGGATTTTCTGAAGCTGATCTACTGAACTGGTTTACACAGTATGCCTATCAAGCCTGGTTGATTTATCTTGGCATCTTTGTGCTGATGATGGCTTCCGGTTTTGGATTGCCTATACCAGAAGAAGTCACTTTGATAAGCGCCGGACTTGTTTGTTACGTCGCTTCGCGACCTGATCTCTTTCCCCCACCCCTCGAAGGGTCAAGTCCGGTCAATCCATACATAACCGCGGGGGTCGCGTTTTTTTCTGTGGTCTTTGCCGATTGCCTGGTGTTCTTTTTGGGCAAATTCTTTGGTGGACGCATACTCCGGGCGAGCTACATGGCCCGCTACCGGGGCCGCATGGAAAAAGTGGGCGAATGGACCAAAAAATATGGAATGTGGGCTGCCGGGGCTTTTCGTTTCACACCCGGTCTGCGTTTCCCAGGACACTTTGCTTGCGGTATGATGGGCCTCAGCGTGAGTAAATTTGTGGCAGTCGATGCGAGCGCTGCCGCTATAAGCGTACCGACTCAAGTCCTTTTGGTCGCCTTTTATGGGGAAACCATTCTGATCTATTTCAAGCAGTTCAAACTTGTTGTGCTCGGGCTCGTGGGCCTTGGTTTGCTTTACTACTGTGCCCGTTGGGTTTGGAAGACCAAAGGCAATTCGCCTACGTCGTAAACTTTACTCACGGGTAAAATTTCGAGGCCGGAAACGGCCTCTTTTTTTGCCTAATTCATTTTCGGTCCGATCATCGTTTCCGGTCTGACCACTTTATCGAACTCATCCATACTGATCACCCCCAGCTCTTTCGCCGCATCCCTCAAACTTAAATTCTTGTCCAGAGCGTACTTGGCGAGCTTCGCCGCCTGGTCGTAGCCAATCACTGGATTCAGCGCGGTGACGAGCATGAGCGAGCGGTCGAGATGTTCGCGCATCCTCGCTTCGTCGGCTTCCATCCCTTCGACACAGTTTACGCGGAAACTCTTGCAGGCATCGGCCAGGAGTTCCGTGGAGTGCATGAGGTTGTGGATGATGAGGGGCTTATAGGTGTTGAGCTCCAGTTGGCCCTGGCTGCCGGCAAAGCTCACCGCAAAATCGTTGCCGATCACCTGAATGGCGACCATCGTCAAAGCTTCGACCTGAGTTGGATTGACCTTGCCTGGCATGATTGAGCTTCCTGGTTCGTTGGCAGGAAGCTTTAATTCGCCCAGGCCGGCGCGCGGACCGCTGGCCATAAGCCTGAGGTCGTTGGCGATTTTGATGCAGGCCACCGACAGCGTTTTGAGACTAGAATGGGCGTTTACCAGGGTGTCGTGAGCGGCGATCAGAGCGAATTTATTGTCAGCCGGGCGGAAGGGGATGCCGGTTAGCTGTTCGAGCTTCCCGGTCACGACTTCGGCAAAACGAATGTGCGTGTTGAGGCCTGTCCCGATCGCCGTTCCCCCAAGTGGAAGCGGAAGGATGCCGACCAAGGCCTGAGAAATTGTTTGCTCGGCAAAATCAAGCTGAGCCGCATAACCACTGAGTTCCTGTCCAAAGGTCATCGGCGTCGCATCCATCATGTGCGTGCGCCCGATCTTTAACACCGAAGCATATTTTTCAGATTTCGCTTCAAAGGCTTTTCTAAGCGCTGCGATCGATGGGAGAAGTTTCGAAGTCCAGATCTGAGCGACGACGATGTGCATGATTGCGGAGAAGACATCGTTGCTCGATTGCGAAATGTTAACGTCATCATGCGCATCAACCTTGATTTTACTTCCCGCTTCCTTAGCCTTTTCGGCTGCGCGATGAGCAATCACTTCGTTCAGGTTCATGTGGGTTTGGGTGCCACTACCGGTTTGCCAGACGACCAGCGGGAAGTGATCGTCAAATTTGCCCGCCATAATCTCATCGCAGACCGAAGCGATCAGCAGAGCTTTCTCGGGCGCGAGCAGACCCAATTCCTGATTGGCGAGAGCCGCCGCTTTTTTAAGAAGGGCAAAGCTATGTATAAATTCAGCCGGGAAATGATCGTGGCCGATTTTGAACATGTTTATGGATCGCTGAGTCTGGGCGCCGTAGTAGCGATCGCTGGGGATGGTGACGAGACCCATGCTGTCGGATTCGGTTCGAACGTCCATAGTAAAACTCCCTAGTGGCTTGATCCGCTGACTCGCCATGAAAATGGCCTGATTCAGGATTCGAGCATTGGGGAGAATAGTGGGGACTACAAGGGACATTTACGGTTTTTGTCGGCAATGATCGAAAAATCGAGCAGAAAATGAAAAAAGCCAAAGCGCGAAGGCTTTGGCTTCAATGAAGAGAGATCACCCCTCCGCTTTACCGCCGCTGAAAGGCGCGTAAAAGTCATTGCCCTTGTCATCGACGACGATGAAGGCCGGGAAGTTTTTGACTTTGATTTTGCGGATGGCTTCCATACCGAGGTCTTCAAAATCAACCAGCTCGACGCTCAGGATGTTTTCCTTGGCAAGGATAGCGGCTGGTCCACCGATCGATCCGAGGTAAAAGCCTTTGTGCTTCTTACAAGAGTCGGTCACCTGTTGGGTCCGGTTGCCTTTTGCCAGAATAATTCTCGAGCCGCCTAGGGCCTGGAAGGGTTCGACATAAGGATCCATGCGACCCGCCGTGGTCGGACCAAAGCTGCCGGACGGCATGCCTTCGGGAGTCTTGGCAGGACCCGCATAGTAGATCGGGTGGTCTTTCATGTACTGAGGCATCGGCTTGCCTTCATCCAGCATCTTCTGCAGTCGCGCATGCGCAACGTCGCGCGCCACGATCAAGGTGCCTTTGAGCAGCAAGCGGGTTTTTACCGGATATTTGCTCAGCTCGGCTACAATCTTGTCCATCGGTTGATCGAGATCGATTTCAACCGGTTTTTCAAGCGTAGGATCGACCTTCGGCAGGAAGCGTTTGGGATCTCTTTCCAAGGCCTCTAGGAAAATACCGTCGGCCGTGATCTTGCCGCGCACGTTGCGGTCGGCACTACAGCTCACACCGATGCCCACGGGACAGGACGCAGCGTGCCGCATCATGCGAATGACGCGTACGTCGTGCACAAAGTATTTGCCACCGAATTGAGCGCCGATGCCCATTTCGTTGCACATCTTATTGATGCGTTTTTCCCATTCCAGATCGCGATAGGTCTGGCCGTAGGCATTGCCTTCGGTCGGGAGTTTGTCGAGGTTCTTGGCGGAGGCTTCTTTCACCGTTTTGAGGACAGCTTCAGCCGAAGGACCGCCGATCACGACCGCCAAATGGTAGGGAGGACAAGCCGAAGTTCCCAGTTTGGAAATCTTGTCCTGGAGAAACTTTGTGAGTTTCTCTTCATTGAGTAGCGACTTCGTTTCCTGGAAAAGAAAGCTCTTATTGGCCGAACCACCGCCTTTGGCGAGGAAAGTGAAATCATAGGAATTGCCGTAGGTCGAATAGATATCGATCTGGGCCGGTAGGTTGGATCCGGTATTTTTTTCTTCAAACATGCTCAGAGGGGCGAGCTGCGAATAGCGCAGATTTTCCTCCTGATAGGTTTTGAAAATCCCGGATGAAAGGGCTTCTGCATCGTCGATGCCAGTGAAGACGCTATCGCCTTTTTTGCCGATAACAATCGCCGTCCCCGTGTCCTGGCAGCTTGGAAGCTTGCCTTCGGCTGCGATCACAGCATTTTTTAAGAGGGTGTGAGCGACGAAGTGATCGTTATCGGAAGCCTCGGGATCGCTCATGATATTGGAGAGCATCTGAAGATGGTCGGTACGAAGGAGAAAGGATACATCCTTGAGGGCTTCACGGGCCAAAAGTTCGAGACCCGCGCGCTCGACCTTGAGCATCGTCACGCCGCCGGCCGTAAACGTGGAAACGTGGTCCTTGGTCAAAAGTCGATATGGAGTGGTATCAGGTCCTAAGGGCATAAGCTTTTGGTAGTGAAAGTCCATGACGTATCCTTTAAAGAGAAACGGAGCATCGAGTATAGGACTCGACCGGGGGACGGTCAATCATTGAGGCGCAAAGCCTGGAGGGGGAGAGAATGACGGACAAAGCCCGTATCCGAAGCATCATTCACGAGGTCACAGAAGCCGCACGTCCACCTCTGGTGCCCGAGTTGCAACTGGCGCTGGTGACCGCCGCTTCCCCTTGGTGGTCAATGAATCCAAGCGATTTGCAGAGTCAGGGTATACCCGAGCCTTTCTGGGCTTTCGCCTGGGCCGGTGGACAGAGTCTGGCGCGGTTTATATTGGATCACCCGCATTACGTAGCAGGAAAGCCGGTCATCGATTTCGGAGCAGGTGGAGGCATAGTGAGTCTGGCTGCTCTCAAAGCCGGCGCGTCACACGTGACAGCAACGGAAATCGATCCTTGGGCGATTGTCGCTTGTGAAGTGAATTTGGAGAGCTATCGCGGGCAGGTGGATTTGAGCTGTGAAGATTGGATCGGGCGGCAGTTGCCTCTCGGCTCAATTCTGCTTTGCGGCGATATGAGTTATGAGCGGGAACTCTGTGATCGCTTGCTGGTATGGTTTGGTGAGCAGGAAGACTGCACGATACTGATTGGCGATCCGGGCCGGGGATTTATCGCGAAGGACCGTTTTGAGGAGCTCGCGACTTACCTTGCGCCGACCGATTCGGATAGTGACGGTCGTTACAAGGTAAGGGCGTCGGTGCTGCTCTGGAAGAACGCTCAGCGTTGAACGTTCAATTTTTTGATTTCTTCTTCGGTCGCTTTTTCCTGCTGACGGCTCGTCTCGTAGCCGCAAGCCATGCTTGGGTCTTTCTCGATTTTCGAGATGTCGGCCAAGCAGGTTTTCGACAAAGTACTGGTTACAGGTTTCGCTTTGGCTTCCGCCAGATTCTTGAGGCCGTCCTGGGCCAGCTTGTCTTTCACATCGGCTTTCGCCGCGCAAATTTCAGAAACCCCAAGCATCATGAGATTGCAGCTATTGCCGCCATCCATCTCAACCGATTCTTTGTGAAAAGCCACAGATTTTTTAATATCGCCGCGGGCGCCAAACATCATTTTCAAGATAAGTGAATCTGGGACCAGTCGGTAGTAAAGGCCAAGGGCATAACGCGCCGCGCCTTGCAGCGAGCTGGCAGGATTCAATTGGTAGTCGACACCTGATTTCACGACTTCAAGCCAGAGGCCCTCAATCACGGATGCGCGACGGAGCGAAGAGAAGATCCCGTCGATGCTGGCGATCTTGCCGAGCGATGCGCCAAGGAACATTTTGCAAAGAGGATTGTCCGGGGCTTTCTTCAAACAGGTTTCGGTCGCCTCCTGACCTTTGACAAAGATCGCACGGCTTTCTTTAATATCCTTGGGATTGGTCATGGAATTGCCCAGTTGGAAGGCAGCTTCGCCGCGCATCCAGTAACCGTCGATCCATTCCGGTTCAGCTTTGGAGACGATTTCCAGAAGTTCAAGTTGACGACGAAGCGATTGCTCCGTAGCTGGCTTCTCAAATCCGGCGGAACGCAGTGCGTGAAATTCGGTGGCTTCGGTCGCATATTTTTTGAACGGCGCATCGTTGAAGGGATAGTTGAATTTGCTGGCAGCCGCGCCCTGTGCCGATACGCTAAGGATCATACTTGCCAAGCCCGTTAGAAGGATTTCACGCATTGATATCTCCCGGTGTCTGTTAGGTTTTGTCGCTTAAAAGAACTCGATTTTCAGCCATAATGCAACTCTATTTCCTTTTTCCATGTCAAAAATGACAGCTTTGCCACAGCCGAGCGGAAACATCATTACGGCGCGCTTGATTGAGACGTCAACTCGAGGCATGCTAGTCGTGAAGTTATCCTCTGTTTTAACATCACAGGTGCCCTATGAAATCGAGTCTCTTAGCCTTGGTCCTTCTCAGCGCTGTGGCCTGTAAGACAGAAGCCGCGCCAACGCCCGCCGCTAGTCCAGCTTTGGCTGTTTCGCCCGTGGACGCCAAAGCGAATGCGTTGACGGCTGCCAAACCGAGCGAAGTCGTCGAGACGCCGAAGGCGGATGAAAGTCTTTTGAAATGGAGAGTGGGGCGTTGGAGCATTGTAAAGTCCGGCACGGAATTCAACGAGAAAATGAATCAGCCTGGCACAGTGGCCTGTGATATTCGGGCGGAAGCTGTGACGAAACTTCTTGGTGCCGATAAGCTCGCCGCTTTGCGGGTGGCGATCAGCGAAGCCTACAAGATCAAGGACAAGCGTCAGAGCCAACCGATCTTCCGTGGTCTCGATAAATCGCGTGAGCTGGTCGCCAGCTTCGGCAGTGAAGAATTCATGATTGAGAAAATGTATCAGTCGCGCGAAGTCATTTCGCCAGAAGCCGCGTCGGCCGTCGGTCGCGATATACCCAAATCGTCTGCAGCGGAATCTTCACTTGAAACGATTATGGATATAGCGACCAATCTGAAGCTTTGTCCGAACCTTCCGAACTAATCACTGTTTCGCTTCGGGACTGGGGATGGGTGTGGGTGGAGTGGGTGCAAACTTCGCCCGGAGCGTCTGGAGACGACTGCCAAAGTCATACATTTTCACGACAGTGGTTTTATCCATATCGTAGCGATGTTTTTTCAGCTCCAAGCGGATATTTTGCGCGCGCCAGCAGTCGCCTTGGTGATTTTTTTCCCTTCGATCGCAGTTGGATTCTTTGGAGCCGCTGAGATTTAAAGTGTTGGTGTAGAACTGCGCCTATTCGATATTCTGATTCTTCGCTGGGTTCTTACTGGCAGGAAAGCGAGGCGCCCAGGACTTGGGTCTGGCCCCAGTCGTGCGAGATGGACGATCCGCCCGATACCGAACGACAGGCAAAGAGCCGGGAAAAGTGAACGGGCAAACACTTGCGAATTTTCATCAAAGGACTTCCTTTTCCTATGAGTTCTCAGAGATCCGCCTTGAATTCCTGCCTCGAGTCGTGGCATTGTCCGGATCTCTAAGGAGAATGAATTCTCATGAATCATGTTCAAGGCGTCGAACTGTCGAAAATAATGCAAGCCTCGATTGCACCGGTTTTTCTTATCACCGGTATCGGAGCTATTCTGTCCATCATGTCGCTTCGTTATGGACGCGTGATCGACCGCATTCGCACTCTTCTTCGTGAGGGGCCCAAGCTTTATCAGAAGGAGCTTGGCAACGATCATCTGCATCGCGAACTCAGGACCCTCTATCGTCGGGCGCGCATTCTGCGTATCGCCATCATAACGGAAGTTGCGTCTATATTCTTTATTTCACTCACTATTTTTGCCATGTTTTTTTCGCTGAGCTTTGACGTCGACGTTATGTTCGGACCTCAATTCCTTTTTATTGCGAGTCTCATCTTACTCATGGTCGGACTCGGGCTCTTTATACAGGATTACGCACTCTCGCTGGATTGCATTGTAAACGATATGGATGTGCGTTCGGATATGGATCTCCAATTCGAACAATCGCGTTCGCCTTTTCAACCGGGACCCGGCTAAACATCTCGATACTCTCGAAGGACGGATTTTGTTAGGATGACCTGAATGCAGAGTCATTATCCGATCCGCTCGTTAGAAGTTGTTATGAATACACGCAATACGGAGAGTGCCCAGGCGCCTCTATTGAGGCCCTGGAGTGGCCCAATTGGAGGTCTGCCGCCCTTCTCACCAAAGAATAAGACTCTTCACCTACCAAAAAACCAAAAAAAAAGCCGAGCAGCCGCCCGGCGTTCTTCAACCAAATATCCCTAACATTCAAGTCTTAAAAACCATCTCAACAATACGATCCTTCGATCCATTAATAGGCAAAGAACTGGGATAAATCGCCTGGCGAATCTTCTTGTTCTTGTCATATTGGAATTCAAGATGAGGAGCAAGCATCCGAATCAGAATGTTCTGCGGCATCAAAGTGAAAACCTCGCGTGCCTCATTATCGACAGTCAGACTCTCGCGTTTGATGAGCTGAAAGGGAATCGTCTCCAAACGCTGCGGAATAATGAGTTCAAACTTCACGGCTTTGCCGGCTAGCAGATTATCCCAGTTTTGTAGGATCAAATCGCCGGCCGCATTGGGAAGATAAGCTTGTTTTTCGCTCTTCACAACGTTGGTGCCCGTCTTGCCTTCACTGCTCGGACGATATTGAATCTCAACGCTCAGCGCTTCGGTGGCCTTCACCATACTCACTTCGCCCGTCATCGCGTTGGATGAGGAATAGGCCAGGGCGCGAAGAGAACTGACCTCGAAGGCGAAGATTTCTTTTTGAACTTGTTTTTGAGCCGTATCGAAGTAAAGCGTTTCTTTACGAACAGCTTTGCCGTCATTGCTCGTCTTTTGATTTCCGGTGAAATAGACTTCTTTCGTCTTGGGGTCTCGAACTTCGAAAGCGATCGAAGAGGATGACGAAGGTGCAGGTGCAGGTGCAGGTGCAGCAGGTGTTGCGTCAGGCGCGGTAGCTAGAACTTGAGCTTGCACGGCCTTTGGGGCTGCTTTAGGAGCCACGGGCGTTGCACTATAAACAGAAGTTGTTGTCAGCAATAAACAGAGGGCTATCAGGCGCATGAGTGTCTCCTAAAGTCAGTATCTTAAGGCAAGTCTCAGGGAAAGGCGAGGCCTCTCCGTCCCGGGCTTATCCGGGCTGAAGTTGATGCCAAACTGTGGTCAGTCCATTGATGATGTATTGAACGGCCATCGCGGTAAGAATAATCCCCATGATTCGGGTCAGGAGGTTAAGGCCTGTGCGCCTCAGAAGGCGATAGAGATAGGGCGCGCTGCGGAGCAGGAAGTAGGTGATGACAAAAACCATGACGATCGAGAGACCAAAGATGACCTGGTCCACCAGGGTTTTGATGGTGCTCGCCCGAATCACCACGGTCGAAATCGACCCGGGTCCGGCCAGTAAAGGTGTGGCCATGGGAAAAATGGAGATATCTGAACGTTCGAAGGACTCGCTTTCCTCCTCACGCTTCACCCGTTCCCGCTCGGCGCTGAGCTGAGCGATACCGAAGCGAAGAAGAAGGATTCCTCCTGCGATTTGAAACGCGGGAATTGAAATGCCGAAGAGTTGAAAGATGCGTTCCCCGGCAATCGCAAAGGAGAGGAGGATGCAGGTCGCGACGATGGCCGCTTTAGAGCACACATGTTTGCGCTCGGCCGGGCTGAAACGATCGGTCATCGTGAGGAAGACCGGAATCAACGCAAAAGGATCGACGATGGCAAAAAGCGCCGTGAAGGACGAAAAAAAGCTGATGATATATAACTTCAAGTCCACGGGAGTTCATCCTTCAGGGTATCGACGAAAAAGCCTGAAACAAATATGCCGAATCTTGGATGGCGCGTCCAGCCCCGTCCACGAACCGGCCAGCCAGGAGATGAATTTTCTTAGCCGATCAACTTATGATGCGGGCCTTGTAGGAGGATTCCGCGATTTCCTGAGTCCTCTGGGTCGCCCGGCTCATGGTGATCTGAGCGGCGGTGAGCAGACCGTGATCGAAAGCGGCCTCGGCATAGGAAAGATAATAATGCCAACTGCGAATAAAGCATTCATCGAAGCCCAGTTTGCGCACGGCATCGAGATTCTTTTCAAAGTTCTGCGTCCAGGCGCCAAGCGTCTTACTGTAGGAAAGACCGATATCTTTCATGTTGCGGATGCAGAAAGAGGAGTCATGGTTCATCGCTCCGAGCAATTGGCTTAAAGAAGGTGTCAGAACTCCTGGACTGATATAGCGATGGTTCCACTCATTGCGCCCGTTTAATTCCGAGCGAAAGGCCTCGGGGGTCAGAAGAAGTTGGTGAACCATGATGCCCTGAGGCTTTAACCAACGGTCCGCGAGGCGAAAAAACTCGGTGAGTTGAGTGGGTTCCAAGGTGTCGATGAGTTCGATCGAGACGATGCGATCGTAGAGACCGGATACATTTCTATAGTCCGCGTGAACCGCTGTGATCCGATCTTTGAGCCCGAGTTTTTCAATTTCGCTCTTTAAATAAAGGTGCTGCTCTTCCGCCAGAGTAACGGCCGTGACATGACAATCAAAATTTTTGGCAAGATAAATGGCAAAACTGCCCCAACCGCAACCGAGTTCCAGGATTTTTGAATCGGGCTTGATGCGCAGTTCGCGCACGATCTTTTGGTGCTTTCGCAGTTGCGCTTCTTCGAGCGTATCGTTTTTCGCAAATATGGCACCCGAGTTATTGAGCTGAGCATCGAGCATCAGCGCAAAAAAGGGTCTTTCCAGTTCATAATGCGAAGCCCAGGTATCCATGTAACCGAGAGGGCGGGCATTATTGACGAACTCTTGAATCGTTCTTATTCCCAGCATAAACTGCATGAAGGGACTTTCACCTCCTTCGCTGGGGACAAAGGCATCGACTTTATCGACGTTTAGAAAAAACCAGCGAATAACCTGGGCCAGATCGGGGCTGTTCCAATCCCCCTCGACGTAAGATTCACCAAAACCCAGTTCGCCATTGCTCCAGAAACGACTGAAGAAGCGTTCGTTTTCGATATGGATATCGGCTTTTACTTTTTTTCCGTACCCAAAGGAGTAGCTGACCGGATCGTCCTTGAGATGGAGCGACAGATGCCCTTTGGTCATCCCTTGAAACTGCGAAAAGACAGCGGATTTTGCTAGGTTAGTTTGGTAGCTTCCCCAGCGTCGCAGGGTCCGAGGAATGAGTTGTTCCATGGCAAGCTCCTGCAGCCGTTGAAGTATTTGTAGAGGTATTTCACCATATTTTGACTGCTTTTGCCTATTCGAAAGTTTGCACTTTAGTTTTCCGGGAAAAGCGTCGATACTCCAAACAGTCCTCAAGGAGGGTCTTATGGCAATTACCGCAATTTTGGCCGGACTAGCTGCAATCGGAGCAATACTTCTCATCGATCAGGCAGAACGTCAGAAGCCAGCCCTTCAACCTGTTCGTGTCAAAAGCAACGAACGTAAGACGGCGAAAACGCGGTCTTAAAAACACGATAAATTCAATAAGTTATAGTAAGGCGCAGGGTGAGAGGCCCTGCGCCTTATTTTATGTGTTGACCAGACTTTTTAGTAGCTTTTCGTCGGCGAGATGGGGAAGCGTCACGAAAGTGGAGGTCTCTGCATCGTTGTAGGACTTCATGGTTTCTATCGAGTGGGCATTGCCTGCCCAGGCGCGGCGCGAGACACCACCGAGAACATCCCAAGGCAAAGCTCGATCGATGATGCGGTCTGTCGCTTCACTGCCATCCAAAACCAATCCAAATCCACCGTTGATCGACTTGCCTATGCCGACGCCACCGCCGTTGTGTAAAGCGATCAAAGTCATGCCACGAGCTGCGTTGCCAGCAAAGACGTGAGTGGCCATTTCCGCCATGATGTTGGAGCCGTCTTTGATATTGGAGGTCTCACGAAAGGGTGAGTCTGTTCCGCCCGTATCGTGATGGTCACGGCCCAGCATGATCGTTCCGACTTCGCCTTTTCTGACCATTTCGTTAAATCGTTTCGCGATTCGACGTCGGCCTTCGGCATCCTGATAGAGAATGCGGGCCTGGGTCCCGACGACAAGTTTGTAGCTCTCGGCTTCGCGAACCCACTTGAGGTTGTCGAGATCCTGGTAACGAAGTTCGGGCTTGAGATGGGCGATGACGTCGGCTGCGGCTCTGTCGGTCTTTTGCAAATCCTCGGGCTTACCGCTCAGACAAACCCAACGGAAGGGACCGTAGCCGTAATCAAAGAGCTCAGGGCCGAGAATGTCTTCAACATAGCTGGGCCAGATAAAGCCCTGACGGGTGTCAACACCGTTTTTCGCAATCGCTTTCAAGCCCGTGTCAAAAACGGCTTTCATAAAAGCATTGCCGTAATCAAAGAAGTAAGTCCCGCGTTTGCTGAGGACATCGATCAGCTCATAGTGCTTCTGCAGAGTCTTATCGACGAGTGTTTTGAATGTGGTTTTATCTTCGCCGAGGAGTGCGGTTCGCTCTTCAAAGCTCATGCCCATGGGACAGTAGCCGCCCTCATACACGGCGTGACAACTCGTCTGATCGGACAGGAGATCGATCTTTTGATCACTATCCACCGCGTACTGAAGGAGATCGACGATATTGCCGTGGAAGGCGATCGAGACGGCTTCGCCCTTGGATTGAGCATCTTTAGCCCAGGCGAAAGCTTCCTTACGATCCGCGGTCACGCGTTTGACCCAGCCCTGACGATGGCGGGTGTCGATGCGCGAGCGATCGACTTCCGCGATGATGCTCACGGCTCCGGCGATGTCCGCGGCCTTGCCCTGGGCTCCGCTCATGCCGCCAAGTCCCGAACTGATAAAGAGTTTGCCCGCGAGATTGCCCCCGGCCGGGATACCGAGCTTGAGGCGACCGGCGATGGATAGTGTGTTGAAGGTCCCGTGCACGACCCCCTGAGGGCCGATATACATCCAGCCGCCGGCCGTCATCTGCCCATAATTGGCGACACCGAGCGCAGCCGCGCGATGAAAGTCCTCCGGATTATCGAAGAGACCGACCATGAGGCCGTTGGTAGTGATGACGCGAGGGGCTTCGGCATGGCTTGGAAAGACACCGAGGGGATGACCGGATTGGAGAACAAGGGTTTGGTCGTCTCGCAGTTGCTCGAGGTATTGCATGGTGAGGCGGTATTGCATCCAGTTTTGGAAGACCTGTCCCGTCTCACCGTAGGTCACGAGCTCGTAGGGATAGAGCGCGATTTCAAAGTCCAGATTGTTGTCGATCATGACCTGAAGAGCTTGGCCGGCAAGGCATTGGCTTTTATATTCGCTGAGGGCTTTGCCATAAATTCTGGTCTCGGGGCGGTAGCGATAGCCGTAAATACGGCCATGTGTTCGTAGCTCATTCAGGAATTCGGGCGCAAGTTCTGCGTGAAGCTCTTCCGGGATATAGCGAAGTGCATTGCGGAGAGCCAATTCGGTATCGGTCTTATCGAGTTTGAATTCGCGTTTGGGTGCACGACGGATGCCCGCTTCAAATACAGGGGCGGGTGGAAGGCTTTTACCAAGAGTTATCTGCATGAGGTCCTCAACTGGGGGAATCCCGGAAGCAGGGACGATAGCAGAAAGTCGCGGATGCAGCCACGAAAAGCCTTAGAATTGGCGTCAAATCGTGCATCTCGATCTCTGAATTTTTGGCTTATTTAGAACTGGGGAATGGGCATGAAAAGCGGGAGGCGGATTTGAAAGGCGAGGCAGATTTATCTTGGGCCAAGGCTATAGAACTGGAGCTGAATGTGAGGATCATCAACAGACCTTGAGTGAAGCTTCTCATCGTGGTCCTTTGCCTTGCTGTGAACCTCCATTATGGGGGGTTCGCGCCCATCGGTGAACCCTGCCGAAGCGGAAAATATTGCTCGATAGGTACGGCCCGGCCCAAAAACGCGAAAAAGTTCCTGCAATTCATAGAATTACAGGAACTCAACTGCGGGTTTTTATCAGATCTCTAGGAATTATTTGCAGGACTGCGAAACTTTGTCCGATATCCCGTTGATAGGATCCATCGAAGTTTGGTCAACCATGGCATCGAGGCCCGAGACTCTGCCCTTGTGATCAAGAGCTGAATTATCGTTGGTCAGTCTGGCCTCCGACTTCCTTTTGCGTTCATGAGGATCTTTGTCTACACTCAACCTATTTATTGGAGGGGAAGCAATGGCTCAGGATGATGGCGAAACGAGTTTGGCCGCAAAGAATTTTCGGCCCCTATTAAAGCTCGATCGCTTGTTGCGGCCCGTCCATAGTTTTATGGAGATCGAGGCTTCGGGCGGTATCGTTCTCCTCATCGCGGCAATCGCTGCGCTCTTTTTAGCCAATACCTCGCTCAGCGGTTGGTACACGGATTTCTGGCAGCAGACGTTGACCCTCGATGCCTTCGGCCGCAAGTTTGAAATGAGTTTGCTCCATCTCATCAATGATGGCCTGATGACGATTTTCTTTTTCGTGGTTGGTTTGGAAATCAAGCGGGAAATGATTCTGGGGGAATTACGCTCAGCGAAGAAGGCCTTGCTTCCCATCCTTGCCGCCGTCGGTGGAATGATCGTGCCCGCATTGATCTACTGGGGAATCGAAGGGCGCGGACCGGGGGCCAAAGGCTGGGCTATCCCTATGGCGACTGATATTGCGTTCGTAGTTGGCTTTCTCTCGCTGCTTGGCAAAAGAGTGCCGCACAATCTTAAGATCGTGCTCCTGACGCTTGCGATCGCCGATGACATCGGGGCGATCCTGGTCATCGCCACTGTCTATACCAAGGGTATCCATTACGAGTATGTGGCCGCGAGTCTGGGCTTCTATGGCTTCGTCTTTATCTTTAACTTTTTGGGTGTCAGGCGGCTCGTGCCTTATCTCATCGCCGGAGCTGGGATGTGGTATTGCCTTCTGCTCTCGGGTATTCACCCCACGATCGCCGGCGTGTTGCTCGGTCTCGCTGCCCCGGCCAGCAAACTCATTCGAACCGATAATCTCAAGGCCTACCTCTCTCAATTTCAAGCGAGCCTCGAACGCCTCGGTGACGAACTGGATACCACGACCTTGCGTGCTGTAGGGCGCGAATCCGTATCGCCTCTCGAACGCCTTGAGAACGATCTGCATCCCTGGGTGGCGTTTCTTATCATGCCGCTCTTCGCCCTGGCCAACGCGGGTGTTCCCGTGCAGCTCACGGCCCTTGAGTCAAGCACCGCCTGGGCCGTCGTCCTCGGTCTGGTTTTAGGTAAGCCGATCGGAATTTTCTGCATAACCTGGATGGCCCATGCCTTCCGTTGGGTCAATTATCCGGCTTCAGTCACTGCGCCGATGTTCTTCGCCGGCGCTTGCCTTTGCGGAGTTGGTTTTACGATGTCGATCTTTATGAGCGGCCTGGCATTGGAAGGTGATGTTCTCATCGCGGCGAAGGTCGGAACCCTTTTGGGCTCTGCCATCAGCGCCTGTCTTGGACTCCTCTTCCTCCACAGCTTTCTCGATCGCCGGGATATTGCGTCAGTCGCCGAGTAGATCCAGAATATCCTGCCGCGTGACGGCGAGGGCTGTGCCTTCGCCGAGACTCGCTTCGGCCAGGGCTCTCTTGGCATTTTGTAATTCCATGATCTTCTCTTCGACTGTGTCCATCGCCACGAGGGGATGGATCATCACGGTGCGGTCCTGACCGATGCGGTGGGCTCGATCCGCAGCCTGGTCGGCGGCGGCCGGATTCCACCAGGGGTCGAGGATAAAGACGTGGTCGGCCTGGGTCAGGTTGAGGCCTACGCCACCCGCTTTAAGCGACATGATAAGAACCGGGGGTCCGCCTGGATTCTGGAATTGATCGACGATACTCTGGCGATCCTTCGTTGTCCCATCGAGGCGAAGAAAGTTGATGCCTGCCGCTTGCAAAACGGGTTCAACCAGATCCAGGAGGCTTGTCCATTGCGAGAAGACGAGGGCTTTGTGATCTTCGGCCAAAGCCGTTTGTAAGGTCTCAACGAGCAGGGTGAGCTTGGACGAAAGCGCTGCTTCCTGCCCGGGTACGAGCGAGGGATGGCAACAGACCTGCCGCATGCGGAGGAGAGCTTCCAGAGCTTCAAATATCGAGCCCCCAGCCTTGAGCTTGGCCACCACTTCCTTGCGCGTGGTCGCATAGATCGCCTCGTAAAGTTTTCTTTCCTCCGGCCAGAGTTCTGAATAAAGAATTTTTTCAATGCGCGGTGGCAGATCTTTGGCGACCTGAGTCTTGAGCCGGCGCAAGATAAACGGCCTCAGGATCTTGCGCAGACGTTCGGCCGCCTTGTTATCGCCTTCTTCGATCGGTCGACTCCAACGCTCGCGGAAATCTTTTTTCGTGCCGAGGAGACCTGGATTCAGGAATGCAAAAATACTCCAGAGATCTTCCAGACGATTTTCAACCGGAGTTCCGCTCAGGGCGATCCGAAATTTCGAGGGCAGTTGATAGGCCGCCTGCGCGACCTTGCTATCCGGGTTTTTAATTGTCTGGGCCTCATCGAGAACGACGGTCTCCCAGATTCGGTCTTTGAGGAGCTCAAGATTTTGCCTCAGCAGTCCGTAGCTCGTCAGGATAACGTCAGCCTCTGGATCCCATTGTCTTGAAGGGCCATGATAAAGCGCGACTTTAAGGCTGGGACGAAAACGTTTCAGCTCGCGTTTCCAGTTGGGCAGGACGCTGGTCGGTGCGATGATAAGTGTGTGACGCTTGAGACAGGCGATCGCCTGAACGGTTTTACCAAGGCCCATATCATCGGCAAGTAAAGCGCCGAGTTCAAAGCTTTGCATCTGCTGGAGCCACGAGACACCTTCGTTCTGATAGGGGCGAAGGGCAACCGTTTGCTCCATTTCAGAGGGTAATCGCAGAGGCAAAGAGGCCCAATCACAATCTTTGAGACGATTGAATATTTTGAGATCGGCCGGCACTTCCATCTCGAGCTCTTCAAAGAGTTCGAGCGCCTGGGCGAAGGCCGCTTTGGGGAGGGCATCCTGATCGGTCTGAGCTGTCATGAGATCCATAATTTTGGATCCGTAGCGCTGCATCCAGTCGGCAGGAAGAGTGGCAAAGCCCCCATCGAAGAGGGGGACGAGGCTTTTGCGTTCCTGAAAGGCCCGGAGGACAGCGGCGGGATCCGCCCGGCTTTCGCCTTCTTCAAATTCGATTTCGAGGCGACCGTCCTGCCACTTCACTTTTGGGGTCAGCAGTCCGGCTTTGCGAAACTGGCTAGCGCCATTGCCACGAAGTTGGCCCTGCCAGTTCGATAAATTTTCGACGACTCGAATAGCTTCATCAGCCGGAAGCATTTTGGCCTCATAAAGTTCGAAGCCCCAGAGTCGCCAGAGCTGGTCTTTCAATCGGCGTTCTTCGTCGTGATCTCGAACCGGCACCTGATTGCCCAAGGGACGAAAGACACCATCCGCAATGCGGGCAATCACGGGACGACCATAAATAATTCCGGGCAAAAGCATCATCTGATCGCCGTGGCGTTCGAGAAGGAGTTCCAATTCAGGCTCGGCCTCGACCAGACTCGGGAGGTTGCGCGCCCGATTATCGACGACATATTTCTTTTCCCACGCAGGGAGTTTCTCACTGGCGAAGACCTCCAGGTCGCGGTGAGGAATGCTGCGCCCATGCAAAAGCATATTGCGATCTTCCATCTCCATCGACAGATCGATCTGTGGATGAAGACCTTTATCGCTCAAGACCACGCCGTTGGTCCAGGATTCCAGGATGCGCGGATCTCTTTTGCCGATGACTCGAATGCCGAGGCCTTCATCGCGGATTTCAATGCTGAGACCGAGGGCTTCGCGATTGATCGCCACAGGTTGGCCGTCAAGGGTGACATCACATTCGGAGAGACTGGGCAGGAGGCGGAGCATAGTCCCGACTCCAATGCGTCCACGTCTGTCGCCAAGGAGTGCTGATTCCACCGCCTGATCGTACTTGGTAGGGGAGACGGCGAATTCGGCAAGGCGATGCGTTTGGCTGAGGGGGATGGTGAGCAGTTGTTTCTCTTTGTCGTCGTGAAGGACCCATCGTTCAAAATGCAAAGCGCCTTCTTCACGGGTGAAAGCATATTGAATCCTGCCGCCAGCCGTTTTCGCCAGGGGCAATTCCTGGCCTTGTTCTTCCGCACGCTTAAGCGCGATTATCGCCGCCGTAACATGATGGCAGGGATCGAACTTGCAATGGCAGTCCTTACTCCAGTCTGCGTCATTTGGCCATAAAGTGACGAGGGTGCTTACGGACCGTGAACGCTCGAAAACTCTCAGGCAGACCTCGTCCGCCGTCCGCCGGTCTCCGCTCACTGCATCCTGCCGAGCGAGCTCTACACCGCGTGACCAGACCTCTTTCGAGGCGTTTTCTCGGATTGTATCGAACAGCTCATCCATCACTCTTCCCGTCCCAGGCTCTAAGGGCTTCCCCGATCTCTGAACTGCAGTGTTACCTGATTTTGGTGCCTATGCTCAAGATTTGAAGACAGACCGTGGACGAAAAGATGTCAATTTGTTAAGATCCGGGCAATGCATCATCTAAAGATCGACAAAATGGGGAGAGGACCATGGAAGGTTCCAAAGGATTAGCCTTGACGCTCAAGCTTGATGAACACGGCTTGGAAGTTTTGGAGAATTTGGCGTCGGCCCAGCGATGTACGCTCGAAGAATTTGTTATGGGGCTTGTGCGCAAGGCGGTTCGTCTTGATGAAAAATCACGGACGACTGGCAATAGCAATCAGTCAGGTAAAGTGAGGCCGAACGCAGTTTATGGACGAGCGCCCCTCGATGCTTTTTTGCCAGACGGTGCTGATCCTTTTGCGCCTGTGACTCATAGGGATGGCGGACTCGCATCGAGTTTTGCGGATGTTCAGACCCGGATGCGTTTTGCGGGGACTCCGAGCATCTTCAAGGAAATAATCTAATATCCAGGGAACAGGACCCAAGAGGAATCGGACAATTGTCGTCCTCTATGGGGTTGTTGTTTGCGTAGACGTAAAGCCCGGTCAGGCCGATCAGGGGACCCAGAGTTGAAATCAAATTGCCATCGACATAGAGCGACTTCAAAGATTTGAGACCTGCAAGCGGACTTAGATCGTCGACATAATTCACCGACAGATCCAGCTTTTTTAATTTCACCAGCTTCGAGAGCGGGCGAATATCCCTCAGATCATTGTTGGCAAGATTCAGCGACTCTAGGTTGGTCAATGGACTCAGTGGACTTATATCCTCGATGGGAGGCATGGTCGGAGATCCGGATAGATCGAGTTCGATGATCTTGGACAACTTGGCTTGAGCATCGTGGCAGCCTTCGATGCGAAGGGCTTCCACGCCCGCGATTTGAATGAGCCGCATAACGGTTGCGCCACCTGACCAGTGACTCAGGTCGTCGGCCGAGAGTGTGAAGGCGAAGCGGCAGTAGCTTTCGAAGTCGGTGAAGCTCGCCGGACTGTAGACGCAGGTCGCGGCAGTTGGGCAAAAGTTGTCGTCTTGAAAATTACTCAGGGCTTTCAAATTTTTAAGAACGGGGAGCGCTGCGAGAGGCGAAAAATTGGCAATGTTGTTCATCGAGACATCGAGATAGTCGAGATTTTTAAGTTCGGCTAGGGCAGTGATCGACTGGATATCGTTGCGGCTTAGGTCCAGGGTTTCAAGCGAGGTCGCCCCGCGAAGAGCGCTGATGTCACGCAATTGACTATTGCGAATCGTGAGCTTTCTAAGATGAGTCAGTCGCGACCAGGGGATGGCCTCGAGGTTGAGGCCTCGTCCGTTATCCGAGAGCTCGAGGGATTCGAGGTTGATCAGATTGTCCCAGGCGATATTCTGGAGTCGCAGGTTGTTGCTGTTATTCGAGAGATCCAGGTGCTTTAAATTGCCGAGTTCCTTGAGAAAGCTTAAATCCCAGCTAACTCTCTGCTTTTTGGAGTAATCGTAGTTGTTGCGAAGACTCAGGTCTTCAAGCTGCGTGAGTTTGCCCAGCGATTTGGTGTTTTCGATCTTGTTGCTATCGAGCAGCAGGGTGGTAAGGCCGGATAATTCAGAGATCGGGCGCACATCGGCAAGCTGGTTACTTTTCTGGCTTGAAATAACGAAATCAAAACTCAGGCCCACATGGCGGAATTCGGTCCAACGACGCATCGCTGCGGCGGCCAGGGTAGGTTGAGTGACGAGTTCTTCAACGGTGGCACTGTAACGGTTCGAAGGATCTTTGAAGCCACTGACAAGGGTTTCCACCGTCGCCCAGACGTTATCGTTATGATTGTTGTAGACGAGGAGATCTTCCAGCGTCGGGGATTGGCCGAGGTCGGAAAGCTTATCCAGAAGAAGTTCTGATTTTTGTGTGGGGTTGCTGACGGCGTCATGGGTCAATTTAAGGCCGGAAGTGCTTTCTATCCAATCGACATAAGCGCCGACGAAGTTGTAGATCGCCTCGCCGCTTTCACAGACGCCCTTTTCCCAGAGATTGGGCGAATTCAGCAGAGGGCTCTTGCCATTGAGGATGCCGGCCAAAACCCAGCGATCATTCAGCTTCACGAAAGCCGGTCCACCGGAGTCACCATTGCAGGTGCCGTGGCCGGGATTGGGACCGATGACGAGAAGGTTGACGAAGTGGGCTTCGTTGAAGAAGTGTTCGAGATTGGTCCAGACTTCGTAGAGTCGGCCCATACACTCAGAGTTCTTACACACACTCGCTGTGCGGCCGAAGCCTGCGAGCAGAATTTTTTCGGGCTGGCCTTCGATTCTATTGAGGGGAGCGGACGAACGAAGAACTTCGATCGGCTTCCAGGGGGACGGTGCATCCTCTTTGAGTTTGATCCAGGCGATATCGAAGTTGGGGAAAAAGCGTGAGCCGTCCTTTTTAAAGGTCAGACTGCTTTCGATGGCGATGGTTCGGGCTGGTACTTCCGTGTCCGCCATTCCAAAGAAGACGGAGAGCTTGGTCTTGCTGAATTCAACGCAATGAGCTGCGGTGAGGACCAGGCGGGGGGCTACGAGGATGCCGGAACAAACAGTACTTATTTTGCGACCTTCGCTTCGAACGAGTGCGACAGTGCTGTGGAGTGATGGATTGTTGGGGTCAGGAATCTTGCCACCGACGATAGCTACATCCGAGTCGCTCATGGAGGGACGACAACCCGCGCTGAAGACTAAGCTGGCGAGGAAAGAAAAGAGCAGCAGGAGCGGCCTTATTCTTTTATTTATAAACATATACTAAGCCCTCCTGGACCTTCATAAGTACGCGGACTCGATTACCGCTTGAGTAAGCGACACTTTCGTACACTCCTGGCTAGTCAACCTTCTGATTTGAGTCAATTACAAACGTACACTCGCTTATTGATAATTTTTGATTCGCACGTCTGATAGCACAGGTTTCCAGGCACTGATTTGCGGACCAAATTGGCGAGTACAGTCTCTCTGTAAGGCGAGCGAAGCTTCTATAACCTAAAGACTTTCTCAGTCATTCAGTATCGCTATGAGCAATGGGCTGCGGGGGCAAGCAACAGTCAATAAAATATCTTGACGAACCTGTCTTTTGCGCTTATCCATGCCAAGTAAAGTGCTGTTAATAATACATATTATGGACCATTTATGTATATTTCAGTGGGCGCTGCTGCAGAAATTCTTGGAGTGTCAATTTCCACACTGAGAAGATGGGAAAAAGAAAAAGTCCTTCTTCCCTCCTACCGAACGATCGGTGGTCACCGACGTT
>JACMPP010000137.1 GCA_014377445.1 Oligoflexus sp. | reverse complement strand
CGTTCGTCTCTGGAAAGCTGAGGCCAAGCGAAAAGATATTGCCGTCATCAGCGACATCAGTCATGAGGCTTCAAATGCTTTGAAAGATGACTTTAAAAACAAAAAATCGTTCCAGCAACTCACGAGAAAGTTAAAAAATAATGCGACTAAAATCTATCAGTCACCCCTCGCAAACCTTGCTCCGCCGAAGCTTCGGCCTAAGGGAAGATTCATGGGGATATCGCATTTGGGGCGGTGGCTCGAAAAAATTCAAGAGTTGATAGGCGGCGCAGGCCGGGCGGAGAAGGGATCTCTGGCTTCTGAACTTAGAAAATTGTTTGGTGGCATGGGAAATCTTACATACATCGCAGGTGAACTATGCAAAAGATCAGTGATTTTAGCCGAGGTGATGGATCTTCTCAAGGTCAAGGGGCTCAATCGATTGAGCTTTCAAGAGGCGATGAAAAAGATCGAAATGTTGCCGAAGCGAACGGCCACAAGACGCAGAATGGAGCGCTGGTTAAGACACCATATTCAAATCCATTGCCGCCTAGGCATTGGCCAGACCCCTCTTCCGGTCTCAACTGATATCATTGAATCGCTCTTCGGAACTTTCAAAACCTTCATCGCCCGGAATCCTAAGTCAGAATTCAACCACCTAATCCTTGCTATGCCTGCACTTTGCGGCCCACAAAGCGCGGACCGCATTCGTGAGCAGTTAAGTCTCATATCACAAACTGATTTTCAAAAATGGAAAAATACTGAAATTGGAAAGACGGGCAAGATGAAAAGAAGGGAGATATTTTCTCAGTCGGCATCACAAAATTTAGAGCAGAAATGGGACTCGCTCAAGTCTGACTAAATGGGCCGTCTTTCGACGGCCCAGTTTCAATGTCTTTCCGATCAGATCGGAAGGCGCGGCTTGACTGATGGAACTGAGGGCCAAGATCGCGAAGGTGGTTGCTGAGGTAAAGAATGATTTCATGTGGAGCTCCTAACTTGTTTGAGTGAGCTTGTTGCTTCGGGCACAGTAGACCTCTTTCACGCAAGGACCTACTGACCTTTCCTTGTTGTTTTGAGGCTATGTCTTCGGCATCTTCTAGAAAAATCCATGCACGGGCCAATTCCAAGCCTTCGTCTTCATTGTGAAAGCTGGTAAATAAGATAATATATCAATGGCTTAGTCATCAATCTGACCCAATATCATCACTTTTGATCGGAGGATGAACCCGAACCTGACAGTCCGATCAAAATCTGCCGTTCCGTGAGCAATGACGATCAAAGTGATGCGAGAGACTCCCAAAGACGGCGGAAAATCAGAAAATAATGTTTCAATAACCATCCGATTTTTAAGTCAAATTAAAATAATTTTACCAAAGATTTAAACTCGGCGGGGAAATGCCGATAAGAAGCTTGGATTCTATCCACTCTTGTCGGAGCATCGTCGTGAGAACCTTTTTCGCCAGCATTCTCTTCTCTTTCTCTTGCCTCCTTTTTCAAGGATGCAAAGCCAGCGAACGTCCTGAGCGAACTCATCCGCTGCAAACGAAGGATGTGGTCGCGAACAAGCCTCCAGTGGGTGACGACCCGAACCCACCTGAACCCAAACCTGTAACGTCCCCCATGGACATCATGGCGAGTGATCTTCAACTTGCATTGGTAAAAAATGCTGATTTGTCATCAGGTTATGCGTCCACTCTTATCACCAAAACCAAGGTTTCAATTACCGATAAAGCTTCGACGAAGCTTGTCGACCAAGCGACGGAATTTCTATCCAGTCTGCTGGGAGTGGTTCAAGGTGATAAGTTAAAGATAGTGGACCAATCCAAAGTTGTGGCCGTTATCGGGGCAGCGTCGCTCAAAGTTTTGAAAAAGCTCTACGTTCCCGATGGCGGGAAGTTGGAGGCCGCTGATTTCAGTGATCCTGCTCTCGTCAAATTCGTGAGCGACGTCGCGAGCAAAGCAATTGCAAAGCAAAATAAGACTCTAAGCCTTGAGGCTGTCGGGCCCCTTTTGAAAGGGATTGTGGCTGGATTGCCCCTCGACTCCATAACACCCGCACAGGTCTCGACCGTTCTCGGCAGCTTGAGTGCTGGGGTGGTCATTGCAGGTGGAAAAAGCCTTGAGAGTGTAGATCTGGCTAAATTTGTGGAAGAAGCGAATAAAGGTCTAATGCTCGGAGCCGGGTCGAGAACTGGTGCAGTGGCAGAGACCTTAGCTCTGCAGGCGCAAGCTGTGGCACAGGAGTGTCTGAAGGCAATCGCCGCTCAACCCAACTTCGAAAAAACGAAATTCCCTGCGATCGTTAAAAGTGCTCTCAAGGGAGCAATGGCCGGCTCGGGATCGATGAGCAAATACGATGCCGCAACGGCTGTAATGATCGCCAAAGCACTCATACAAGGTGTTGTCAACGCGATCAAAGCTTTGGATCCATTGAATTACATCTCTATGGCCAATAAAATAGTATCTGAGGGAACGGCTGGGGTTAAAGAAGGTGCCTTGGAAATTTCAGGGCTTGAGCCGTCTGCACTCGACTCGTTGCACATCGATCCGAATGAAATTCTAGCTCAACTTTCATCAAAGTGAGAGCCTCTTTTGGTATTGTGTTTTGCTTTGGCCTTAAACCTTGGGGATCCCGTGAAAATCATCCATTGGCTTATCGTAATCTCCTTCGTTGGATGTAAATCCCAGCAAGGCAACAAAGCGTCCAAGGCGCCTGGACAAAAATCCGATGACATTACGGTCGTTGATAAGAAAAAAGATCCACCCTCGCCCACACCAACGGACGAGAGCGTAACGACTCCGGCTGCTATTACGGGCGCTTTGCTTACTTGTTCAGTCATAGTTCCGCCCGTGCTTTCCACTTCCCAAGTGGGATGTCGACTCAGTGATGAGAAAGGTGCGAGATTAGATCCGGCGAAGTTAGGTGCTGCAGTCTCCTACGCACCGATCGATCCTCCGAGTGGAATAAAAATTATCCAGAAAAATTCCATTATTCCTGAGAGGAATTACGATACGATCTTTGAACTCAGCAGCGCGGATCAGCTCCAACTGGAGTCGGCCATGCCCAATATGGTTTACAAGGTTGCTCTTACTGACAGCAACAGCAACAGTCTGGGTTCAAAAACCTTCGACAAGAATAGTCCTCAATTTCCAGCTTTGCGTGCCGACTGGATTGCAAAAGGTGAGGTGGGATCCGTTTATTTCATCGATAAAACATCCAGCCTTTCCTGGGCTGTTGATGACGGCCTCAGTTACAACTTCGACCAGGCTACAGAGCATTGCGCAGCGATGGTCTACGCCGGTTCTGACAACTGGAGGGTGCCTTCGATCATGGAGCTGTTGAGCGCGCATCTTGATGAAATCGGCACAGCTTTTCCCCAGCCAGACAAAATGAATATCGATAGTTCACGTTTCGGCGGTTACATCACGACGGCTCTGACTTTGGAATCCTTCGGTTCACTATTTGGTTTGGGCAATAAGAGATTGAGTATCAACTTTAGTAAGCCCTCATTTCTGGGACTGGTTTTTGGCGAGCCGGATGTCAAAAGATCCATTATTTGTGTACACGACTAGAATTCTCTTCAGAGCGCTTTATCAAGCGCGCTTGCGTTTTTCCCCTTCGAGGTCTTAAAGTCATGTTCTTTCATGATTTTAAATTTCTATATTTCTTCGAATTCTGTTTGTTGATCTTGTATGCAAGGTATTAAATCTTCTAACCCACGGAGAGGCTCATGACTAAGCTTGATAAAGTCCTTTATACAGCAACAGCAAAGTCGGTTGGCGGACGTGAAGGCCGTTCGGAAACATCTGATGGTCGTCTCAACGTGGCCTTGTCGACACCAAAAGGCCTCGGTGGCAACGATGGTCCAGGCACCAATCCTGAACAGCTTTTCGCAGCCGGGTATTCGGCTTGCTTCATCGGTGCACTGAAGGTTGTTGCCATGAAAGAAAAAGTGAATTTGCCAGATGGTTTATCCGTGGACGCCAATGTCCATATCGGTCCCATTGGAAGTGCGTTTGGAATCTCTGCGGAACTCGTGGTTAATTTGCCTGGTATGGACGAGAATACTGCGAACAGCCTCGTTGAGAAAGCTCACCAGGTTTGTCCTTATTCGAATGCAACCCGCGGTAATATTTCAGTGGATCTGCGAGTGGCAACCTGAATGTCGGCTTTCGAAGAATGCCTGGGAACAACTCTTGATCTGCAAAGAGCCGTCCATTGGGATGGCTTTTCTATTTAAGCTGCATCACTCCGACGCTCCCTGGCTTTCCTTTCCTTTCCTGCTGCATTATTTCAGTTTGTGAATATGATCATCCTGAATCTTACTGCAAACTCGAAGGAGACAGCTCATATTCGCCCAAGCTGCCGCGCAAACGCAAACGCAAAGCCTCAAGCAGTCGGCTATCTGTATTCTTCGCGTCCATTCTTCTTTACTCTCTGGCGAATATTGCGAATGCTTTTGTGACAAGTATTCCTGTCTATGCTGTTCTACGCTTTCTTTCGGGAATTGGTCTGGCGGTTGAACTGGGAGCGGCGGTTACGCTCGTCAGTGAGAGTCTACCTCGTGAGCACCGAGGCTATGCAAGCAGGATCGAGAGAAAATTTGAAGTCAAAAAAGTCGAGAACATCAAATACTTGATGATAAATTTTATGCTGCCATGCCCTCTTATTTTACGCTTTTACGCAATTGATCCTGGAACGGACTAGTAGCCGTGTCCTCATTTGATTCTTCTATATCAGCCATTTGAATTTTCTTGGCCTTCTTTAAACGGCCTTTAAAACTGTCTTCTGTAACACTGCGTGACGCTATCTTAACATTCTCTTTGGATTGTTCTCTACGGTCTGTCGATTCTTTCCCTATGTCTATGAGCTTCTCACTCATAGCCTGAGTGTGAGTCGGCTCCATTTCGATAGGTAGCGAGAGGGAAGATTCCACAGGACGGACTTCTTCGGCTTTTTTCACAGGCACGGGTTTCATGGGAACAGGCGGGGGCGCATAGCTTATAGCAGGTGTTTGGATCGCCAGGGACTGAGGTGCTATACGTTGGCTTTTAACTGTGGGCAGGGTAGGAGACTGCGTGGCAACTAGAGTCCTAGGTTTAAACTCAGGAATAGAAGGGGCCATTATTTTCGGTTGAAACGCGATAGAAGGAGGACGTGGAGCCGGCACCATAAGGGGAACGGCTTGGGGTTGAGCTGCGATAGCCGGTCTCACTGCTACGAGGGCCGATGATCTTGGAGTATTAATTATTTTCGAATCTCCAACTGCTGGAGCAGTTGGAGCAGGAATAGCAGGGGGAGCGATTGCTTTTCTCGACTCAGGAAAAAGCGAAGGCATCGAGACGGCAACCGAATCATTGTCAGAGACTGAAATGTTTCTCGACTCTTCATAGTGATTAAGAAGTGGTTTGAGAGTGGCGGCGACGCCAACCCCAGTAAGAATGCCCAGTCCTAAGGCCAATATCTTGGCTATCATCGGCGGGCGCGAGAACTCAACATCAACTCTCGATCGAGGAGCGCGTTTGGATTTATGTTTGCCCGATTTTGCCTTAGCCACAGCGATACCTCTAAGAAAGTAAAAAAAGGGGAGTATGAGGCTATCGGTAACTCCTCGCCTTTTCTTGAGATAAAAACAAATGAGCAGTATAAGGTGAGCATTTACGGGCGCTAAATGCTCAGGCCAAGAGAGAAATTAACGAAGGTCCCCTGGTACTCATGGTTGATTCCGTACTCCAATCCCAGGCCTGGTAAGGCCAGGCGCTTCAGGTAAAAATAGACCCCAATCCCTGGAGCGGTGTAGCGAACATCGGAGTTATTGCCTCCGCGATTTTGAATGTGACCTTCGTCCACGAAGAGCGCCCAGGTCAAAGTCCCTTTCTCAAAGCTCTTGATGGGCATTTGGTATTCCAAGGTTTCCGTTTGATAGGATTCGGCCCAGGCTGTGCGAGTTTCGATGCCGCGAAAGCCTTTTGCTGAACCAACCCTCTCGGCGTCCGTTAGCCGTCCACCAAGACTTTTTGCTGCTGCTGTTTGAATATAGAGAGCATGATCCAACACGATCTTGTGTTGCCAGCTTAATAGATAATTTGCAGTTTTAAGTCTCTTGGCCGAATCATCCTGATTTAAATTCTCGGCATATCGAGCTCGTGCGTAGAAGCCTTCCGAAAAATAAAGCATGTAGTCGCGTCGATCGTATTCGAGTGTCAAGCCTGCCTGGGTGGTAGAGTAGTCCTCAGGTACCGTAAAATCTTCATGCCTTTCATAAGAACGATTGTTGCGGGAAAGCTGGCCACTCAAACGAAGCCAGGAGAAGTTGTAGCCAAGACTGATCGATCCTGAGATTGATTTTTCGAGGAGCTTCTCGGTGATCTCATTGTCTTCCTTGAGCTCAAAGGTCGCGGATTCTCTACGTGCAGAAAGGCTTGTGAAATAGCGGGTTCCATAAAGAGAAGGATCGGTGAAGAAACCGAAAAAGCTATTGCCCCTGTTGGAATACGTTGCACCGAGAGCAAGTGTGAGTCCCTTGCCAAGGAAATTTGTTTCGAAGAGCACGATGCCGGCTTTTCGCGTCTCGCCACTACTTTGATAGAAGGGTGCCGGGATCAGTGTCCACTTTTCCTCGACGCCGATCTTTATACGGTCGCCTTCTATGCTTGTTTTCACTTCAGAAAACAATTTGGAATTGAGAAGGCACTGTTTCAGAGAGTCCAGTTGGGAACTGACTTCGAAGGCCAAATCATTTCGATCTTCCATGCAGCCCTGGGCCAGTTTTTTAATATAGTTGGTATCCGTCCGTTCATTGCCCGTGATATCAAAAATCTGTTTACTTTCGGTAGCTTTTGCCTTCGGCAGTATGATGAGGCAGACAGTAAGGTGGCCGAGAACGAGCAGCTTGAGAGCGCTTGGATTCATGATTGCTCCGTGGAGGCCTTTGTGCCTTGATGGATTTACACTAGAATGCCCAATAATTACTGACTTGTCTAAATCCTTGACAGTTTTTTGACATTCGATAGTTATAAGACACTGAAATGACGAACGCTATTGAACGGCCGACACTTTGCTTATCGTTCCATAGCTGTTGTTGTATTGCGAGGCTGTCTCGCCGTTGTTGTTGAGGTAGATCATGTCTTATCCATCGGTGTTTTGCGTAAAGTGCAAGAGTCATACAGATACTTTGGGCCGTCATACGATCCAGCTCTCGAATAACCGGAGAGCGTTGAAAGGCATTTGCCCTGTTTGTGCGACTGAGACCTATCGATTTATGCCGGAAAAAGGCAGTCGGGAAACTCAGCTTTCTGTGATTTCGTCGCAAAGAAAATTGCCGACGGCGACAGCAGAAAAGAAGTCAAGTCTGGTAGGAAACGTTGGGAAAGATCTCAGCATTATGTCCAGTATGGAATCCCTTCAGTTCGGACTCGCCGATAAGCTCCTGCACTACGGTGTCCTTCTCGTGCTTTTTGGACTTTCCGTCGTCATTGGTTTTGTAATCTGTTCCCGCTTTTTTCTCAAATGACGACTCGAATCTAAATAAAAATAGGCCAGCTTGTGAAAGGTGGCCTATTTGATTTTGTCTAAAATTTTAGAACTGTACGACGCCTGCCGCCCAGGTAAAGCCGGCGCCAAAAGCAGCCATCAAGAGCTTGTCGCCGCGTTTCACGCGACCGGAACGTACAACTTCATCAAGCAACATGGGAATCGATGCGGCCGAACAGTTGCCGTACTTTTGGATATTGCTCGGGCATTTTTCCAACGGAATCTTCATCATTTCGGCAACTTTCTCGTTGATCCGAATGTTTGCCTGATGGAAAAGGAAGTGATCGATGTCGCCGAGTCCAAGACCCTCTTTTTCGAGGATTTCGTTCGTGACTTCTATGAGTCTTTCGACAGCGTGTTTGAATACATAGCGGCCTTCCATGTAAGGATACTGCCGGCCTTCCGCTCTGTGTTGTTCAGTAAACCATGTGCCGCCGCTCGTGCCAGGGCGTTCGATCCATAGTCGGTCTGCAAATTGTCCCTGACTGTGGAGGACGATGTTCCCGACTGAAGACTTGCTGTCTTGAGGACCTGCAGCTTCTACCACAACTGCGCCTGCACCATCTCCGAAGAGTACGGCAACGTCGCGTCCGCGGGTTGTAAAATCAAGAACAGGGGAATGTGTTTCTGCGCCGATGACCAAGATGCGTTTGTAGATGCCTGATTCAATGAAGGCCTTCGCTACGTTCAGTGCGTAGAGAAATCCTGAACATTGGGCTCTGAGGTCCATGGCAGGCGTTGTCTCGAGTCCGAGTTTATGCTGGAGTAGAGCGGAGCTTCCTGGAAACATATGATCGGCAGAAAGTGTGGAAAGAATGATGAGGTCGAGATCTTTAGCTGTGCACTTGGCACTTTCCAAAGCCTTCAAAGTTGCTTCGTAAGCAAGATCGGCGGTGCCCTGGCCTTCTACGTGGTGACGGGTTTCGATGCCAGAGCGTTGGCGGATCCATTCGTCGGTCGTATCCATGATTTTTTCGAGGTCAAAATTCGAGACAACTTTCGGAGGAACATGCATTCCTGTGCCGGATATCTTGGCCTTAATCTTGGTCGAGCTCACAAATAAATCCTCCGATTTCGTCACATAAAGAGAGAAGGAGAATAATACTCTCCTTCTGACTTAGTTTCAAAATAAATGGAACTGTGTTGTAGGTTGTGCGTCGGAAAATCTAGTTATTCAGATTGTTCCCACATCGAAATACCCGCTTCGTATTTCCTTTTTCCTGCTTCCTCGATGAAAGCCTTGCCAGTCATAATATCCATATAGGAGCCCAGGCGGGTGCGGTAGAGCTCAAATCTCAGAGTGCGGCCTTCAGTTTCAGAGGTCGAAAGATCCATGAAGAAATCGGGCTTTTGACCTTCCTCGACTCTTGGTTTCGGGCCCATCCCTATTTCCACTGCAGGGGAGATAACAAACGAGAATTCAATTTTCCCACCGTCAGAAGCTTTAGTGAGAGTCGCCTCATGGAATTTAACCCCAGAGCTTAATGGGAGATCTCCAGGACACGCGATACTTTGGGATTTTTCGAGATCGAAACAAGCCCTAAAAGCATGATCAAGATGACCAGCAAATGAGAATTGCGCACTCAAGACATTTCCAAATTGAGCATAAGTCATCGAGTATTGGACAAATCCCCTTCCAAAACCTGGACGGTTGGCTATGGTGATGCCTTTTTCAGTAGAGGTCGTAATGTTATCGTTCAGGCGATTCCATTCGGTTCGTTTGCCTTCGATTAACTTTTCTTGCGCGATTGTGGAGACCATTTGGCTACTTCGTCTTGTCAAATCGTCTTCACTCAACGCCCCGTAAAACTCAGCTGCAAGAGTGGCTCTCATTTCAGGGATTAGATCCTGAAATTTCTTTCCAGCAGTAAGATAGCCAGGCGTTTGCAAGGCTACACCCGATTTTAACTCATTAAACAATCGATCTGATTCACTTGTGTTCAGTCCTTCACGATCGTTTAGGTAGCGAATGATTTGTTGGGTAGTGGCAACACGAGGAGCAGGCGGCAACGGCAGTTTGGCAAATATTTTCTCGTTGGGAGCAACGCCTTCAACAGCATTGATCACTTGGAGTGGACTTCTAGTTTCAAGCGAAATTCCAAAAATACGGCAGAGGTCTTGACTACCAGCACTGGCAATGACTGTCGCGCATACGGCATCAGTTTTTTGGCCTAATGCTAAGTTCAGGAACGTTTCCTTGTTCACGAAATATTTGGATTTGTTGGGGTCAGTAGGACCTGTAAATACAAATGAAGTCTCGACAAAGCCCAAAGCTCCCCGAGTGGCTTCATAATTTGCGTCGCTGAAAAGGTCTTTGAGTTTTGATCGTTTATCTTCTCTTGCCGTGGCAAGTGCAGGATCGCTCACTTCACTAGTCGACACAAACCAACGTGTTTTAGCAACACCGTCTATCCAAATGCATTTTAAGTAATCGCCGGTGGGAGAAACGCAATCAGGACTGGTTAGGAACGAGTGGTCGGCATAATATTTTTTGCAAAGTGGAGCGGGAACCGGCTGTAACTTGAAAGTATTTTGAGAAAGAAATGGATGAGCTGCGAATTCAATGATTTTTGCTTCGCAATACTCGCCCCAGCTTCGATCGAAGGCCGTTTTTTTATCCGCATCCAGGGAAAGTGAGGCAATTTCTCGATCAATCCACGTGTCAACGTTTGCTAGCTTAGCTTCCATTCCGATCGGACTTCTAGCCAAAGCACTTGTTTCAAATGCCTTAAGTCCATCCTTCATTAGGTCAAGCTGCTTAACGGCCAGTCCATTCAAATCACTATAGAGATTCAAATATTCTGAGTCCGTTTCAAACGTTTTCATCTCACCCCAGGCTTGCCGAGACGCGACGGAAACATTAATCAGAGCGGCAAAATCCTCAACGCTCGCCGAATCGTTGGCAAGAAATATAGTTCCTTTGTAGCTAGTGGAGTTCTTTGAACTATTCAAAGTAAAGACATCACCGTCGATATGAGGGTATGTCGGTCGTTGCATAGTTTGAACTTGCTCAGAGTTGGCCTTAGCCCATTTTCCACATGAGGTATTGACACTCAGCAGGCTGAGCAAAATTAAGCTTGAGGAGATACGCATTTTTTTCCTCATTAAAAGAAAAGGTTTAGATCAACTTGGGTAAAGTCTGTAACAGCCAGGTTTTGACTCTGATACTGTTTTCTGTATTCCATCGTCACGCTCATCGGCAAAGCAAACTCTTTGCGCTTGTAGGCTTCAACAGTTGAGTAGCCTAGACGGGCTTCCCAATAGACGGCATCCTGATCAGTCGCTCTTTGAAGCTCGTTTTTCGATTCGACGACGTTTACATCGTAGCGATCACCGTACTTCCGGAAGTAGGTCGCACCGAATCCACCGTTGATTCCTGATTCTTGTTCGAACTGGAGGGAAACGCCCGCATCAAGCTTGTCACCAAGTTTGAAGTTGGTGTTGTAGCGAGGCGCTTGAACAGTCTCTTCACCGGTCTTCCAACGAACCGCTTTGCGATCCTTGGTTTGATAGGTGTACTTGCTGTACTGATTGAAGAAGATGTGTTTCGTCAGATACTGATCGAAAGTCACTTGGCCAAACAAATCCCACTGGCCGTCACCGTAGGGGAGATCGGTTAGGATGTTTGGGTTGTCTTTTCGACCGGTAGGTGCCACCAAGCCCGCTGTAACACTCGATTTTACGACTGATCCGTCATAGACCAGATCTTTAGCGGCAAGGGTAAAGTCGCCCCAGCCTGACTGATTCCAGCCTTCAAGCGGAGCATATTGATTTTGCTCAAGTCGGTCGTTCAAACGTTGCACGGCATTGGCAAACTTGTCTGAGGCTTCAACGGCTGCATAGTAATAGTTTACTGCCGGATCTTCGAAGGCCTTGAGCAAAGCGTCGCCACCTGCATTGGTTTTGAAGCCAACGTTGATGTCTGTGCTCGTGCTGTAATAAGGCAAGGCACCTGCTATTGTAATTTTATCGGTGATGCCCCAGGCAAAAACGGGAGCCCACACGTTAATTTGTGCGTTTAGGCTTGCTCTGAAGTCACCAACTGTATCGGTGTCCTTGAATCCACGCGCGAGCATGAAGGCAGCAAGTTGGGTCTTCTTAAGTCCAGTTTCGCCTTGAAGGACGTTGCTGAATTTCAAAGGTTTATAGAGGTCGATAGCCAATGAGACTTTGTCGCCATGAAGATCCGTTTTTTCACTTGTTTGAGTGTAAAGAGAACGGATATCGAGATTTCGAACGCCTTTCGGAAGGACTTTAGTCGATTCGAATGCGTAGCCGGTGTTGCAAGCTAAAGCGGCCAATATAAACAATCTAACTTTCATTTTGAGCCCTTATAAAAAAGGAGCCTTTCGGCCCCTTCGTTAGTTTAGTGAGTGGCTGCTGCGAGAAGTGCTTCCTGCGTAGCTTTAAACTTCGAAACTTCCTCAACGCAGTGTTGAGTTTCAGCGCGGATATCTTCAGTGATGTGTTTCTCTGTAAGGTTACCGTCTGCGTCGAGTGTCAAGTATTGAGTGAACGTATCGACTGTTGTTTGTGCGAGAGCAATGGCGTCAGCTCTTTTGCCATCAATGACAGAAAGTGTAATGGCCTTGCGGTAGTAGTTTTCGCAGTAGAATTTGCCTAGAGTATAACCGCTAACTGAATCATCAGTGTCGACCAAAGCAACTGGGACAGCACCTGGAACTTGTTCTACTTTTACGATGTCACCCTTAGATGCAATCGATCCGTCGACCAAAGAAAGTGCAACTTCAGGATTAAATAGGCCGCCTGGAAGTCCTTTTGCTTCTGGGTTACCTTTTACGGCTGCTTGAACGCGAGCAATTCCACCGCCCTCGAAGAAGGAGTTAGGATTGAGTTGAAGAGTGCCGTCCGCGAGTTTTACAGGAGCAAACGCTTCTGTCGCGTCTTTAAATGTCGCTAACAGTTTTGGTAGAGCTAGAAGGCGCTCAAGTACTGAAGAAACTTCAGCTTCACGGGCCATACAAGATGCACGGAAATAGAAGTAGATAGGTGATTCTGTACCTAGATTATCGACAGACAAAGGAGTAATGGCTTTTTCCCAGCACTCTCTGAAAATTGCTTTGCGTTCTTTCTTCTCAGCGTCAGTTGTCTTGCCAATAAGAACTTCACCTTGAAAATAGTATGTACGTGCCAAACGCTCTACAGCACGGGGCAAGTCAGCTCCAGCAGCACCATCGTCGATAATCTTCTGGTAGGCCGCTTTCGCTGCCAGAGTGTTCGCAAGTCCGTGGTCTGGGCTTTGGTCACGAGCAGCGAAGAGTGTATCAGCATCTAGAAAAGCTTGTGTCAGCGTTTCATCTTCTGGTGGAGCGCTAACAACGATTGCTTGAGCAAATGAAGTTGTGCTGTGGATGCCTAGGACGAAAGCTGCACTCAATAGACATTTTTTCATCATCGCGAAAATCCCTCTCTTGGTTTTTGTTCTTAGAAAACAATGTGATCGCAAACTACAGGGCACAAAGTAGACTGTCAATTCAGAAGCAGATCAGGCTGCCTTTCAAATTGTCAGAGCTGTGTAAAACAGTTTGTCGATTTCCGTATCCTATCCAATTCTTTTGCTTTTGTCTGGCTACAAAATTGAAGCTCGTTTTGTAAATTCTAAACTCTTACTTAAAAAACAAATTTCAAAAATGTCGCCGCATGCCGAATGGTTTCATTGAGCGAACTATTTTCATAGTCTGTAGCGCCATTAGCAGCAGGCAATAGCAAAATAAGCTCAGTTTTCCATAGAATCAGATCGCCTCATGTTAAATCGGGGAACGAATTTCGATCCGTATAACGCCATTCGAAACGAACAACGAGTAAAGATACGTTTACGAATTCGAAATAGATGACTTGGTAAAAACGAACGAATCGTTCTCAACATTTCTGTCGCGTAGCGATGACAGAAAATCGAATGGCACGATAGATTGATGAAAGAGGACGATGTATGAGTAGAGTCACGTCGTATGGTGAAATGAAATGACGAAAATAATGGTCGGATGGCAGTGACAGACTTGATGAGGTTTCGGCAAAACGCGTAAAAGAGTCGAGGTCGTTCGCCACTCCATCCCAAACCCGAATATTTCGTTACAAACCTTATTCCTCTAAACTTATGGACCTTTCATGACACAAGAATTACCTTGCAGAGTATGTCATTGCTGAGTATGGAGAGGGTGAAAGGAGGCTTTTATGCGTATACTAGTGGTCGAGGACGATAGAGCTTTAGCCAGTTTGCTGGTGCGTGCCCTTCGGGAGGAATCCTACGCTGTCGATTTGGCTCAAGACGGTCAAGAAGCCGAGTGGCTGGCCTTTGAGAACCCATACGACGCGATTGTTTTGGATTTGATGCTTCCAATCAAAGACGGTTTGACCGTTTTGAGAAATTTGAGAGCAGGCGGTATTTCCACTCCAGTTCTTATTCTTACTGCCAAAGACACAACGGCAGATATCGTCCGTGGCCTCGATGAAGGGGGCGACGACTATCTTCGTAAACCTTTCAGCCTCGACGAGCTCTTGGCCCGTGTCAGGTCGCTCCTTCGCCGGAAAGAAACTGATATTGCGACAGTGCTCGAAGTCGGACCGATCAAGATCGATCCTGCCAAGAAACTTGTCACCCGCGACGGGAAACCTATCGACCTGACGGCTAAAGAGTACGCCCTGATGGAATACTTTGGCCGCAATGCCGGTGTAGTCCTGAGTCGTACGCAATTGTCCGAGCACGTCTGGGACATGAACTTCGAACCGAGTTCGAACGTCGTCGATGTTTATGTAGGCTACCTCCGCAACAAGATTGATAAACCTTGGGATAGTGGCTTCATTAAAACCATGCGTGGTCACGGGTATATGCTCGACGTGGATCACAGCCATAGCTCAAGTCCCGAACAGCCACAACCGTAAGGGGTTTGCGTGCTCGAAAGAATTCCTATTCGCATCAGACTGTCGCTAGGCCACGCACTCTCTATGGCCTTGCTTTTCTCTGCTATCGGAATTGGGGTCTTCAGTGCCGTGGAAAACAGCGTCTTCCAGGCTCTGGATACCACGCTGGTCACATCGGCCAAGACTTTGCGGGAAGCTCAGATGTCTCGAGCCGACCGAAACGCAGCCTTTCATAACCCACTTTATTCCGAAGCCTTGATCGACGAATTCTTCGCCGGTCAACGCTTTGTTCGTTCGTACGCGCAGCTCGTCGATACCTCCGGACAGGTAAAGGCGAGAAGTCGGAACATGGTCATGACTCTGCCTATTACCCCTCTCGCCCTGTCGCGAGCCGAAAAAGGCATGGAGACTTACGAAACCTTTCGCAATTCACCAACCAACACCTGGCGGCAGGTGACCCTGCCCGTCTTTCGTCATGGCAAGTTCACCGGCGAGATTATCCAAGTCGGGGCTTTGCTCGATTCATCGATGAACACAGTCAAGTCTGTGAAAGTCATGCTCTGGATGTCGCTCTCCCTGGGCTTGATCGCTTCAGTCCTCTTTGGTTACCTTCTTCTCAAATGGTCATTTAAACCCGTGGCTCGCATCACCAATGATGTGGCTCGCATGGGTTTTACCGATAACTTCGACCGTCGTCTCAAACTCCCGAAGGCCGATGACGAATTGCGGCAGCTCGTAAGAACATTCAATGAGATGCTGGGTCGCATCGAAGATGGATTTGGTCGCTTGCGTCGCTTTGCGGGTGATGTCAGCCACGAGCTTCGGACGCCGATTGCCGTGCTTCGGGGTGAAGCCGAGCTTGCCCTCCGGCGTGATCGTTCGAGCGAAGAATATAAAGCCTCGCTTCAAACCATCGTCGATGAGTCGTCTCAGATGTCAGCGATTGTCGAGGATCTGCTGCTTCTGGCGCGCGCCCAAGGACAGTCGATTCCTATCCACCCTGAGTCGGTTGCGATTCAAGACCTTGTGCATGATTTGGAGCAAAGTGTTCGCAAGAACTTTGAAGACAAGCAGGTGAAACTCGTCATTTCGTTGGGTGATCTCGGTGGTCATTATTTGCAGATCGCCAAGGGTTACATTGTTATAGCCATTAAAAATATTCTTCTCAATGCCTGCAAGCATTCTACTCCTGGTCAGGAAGTTCATCTCGAAATTCGAGAGACGGCGCGTGAAATTCGTTTTGTCGTCATCGACCATGGCGAAGGCATTCCTCAAGAGGCCATGCCTTATATTTTCGATCTGTTCTATCGCGCTGATACCGCTCGCAACCGATCAGCCGGTGGCGTTGGAATTGGGCTTAGTCTAGCTAAGGCTTTGATCAATTTGCATGGGGGTAAGATTGAGGTGTCGACGACGGAGGGAGGCGGAGCCAGTTTCACGATAGCGCTGCCGAAAGAAAAACCAGGGCAAACTCTCGCTACCCCGACCATGCGACAAAAAATTATGACTCAGGGCAAGAATTTAAGCCGTTGGCGCTTAACTCAGGCCTTTCGCTTTCGTCGATTGAATTCTGCTTCCGTCGCTCTACCAGACCTAAATTCGAAAGAGTCGCTTCCGAAGACGTAAGGTAAGCTGTTAGAGCTTCCTGGTATTTCGCTTCGACGTTTTCCGTCTGAACGGCGACTGCATCCAACCACGAATTCGCATCGCCCATCAACTTAAGTTTAACATCCGCAAAAGTAATTTTGTGACTTGGGAACCGAGGATAAAACTCCTCGGTCCCATTTTTTTTGCCTTCATTGTGACGACAGATGACCAGGTCCGCGACGCTCAATTCAGAAAAGGCTTTTCGAGCTGTGGTCGTAGTGATGAATAGCTGCTTTGAAAGGATTTCCGCTGTGCAGGGCTCAGCTCTTTCAAAAGCTTCATAGGTCTTTACGAGTACGATGAATGGCAGGATGATTTCGAAATAATCCTGCTTCAAATCCTTGTTCATAAAGTTGCTGTCGTAGGTTCCGCGCGGCAGACCGTCCATCGATCGCTTCGTCACCAAAGCGCCGATCAGTGTGATAAGCCACATTACATAGAGCCAGAGAAGGAAAATCGGGAGCGCTGCAAGAGCTCCATAGATGGCCTGATAGCGTGTGAATTGTGTAACGTAAAGCGAGAAGAATCGGATGGCTTGAATCAAAAGTACCGTTGAGGTGACGGCACCGAAGGCCGCATGCTTAAAGCCAATATGACGATTGGGGCCGAATTTATAGATCGAAAGGAAGAGAAAGGCCATGCCTCCCCAGTAGAGTAAATCACGGAAAATCTTCTGTGAAACGGAGAGTTCAAAATAGCGCGAGCTCCAGGCAAAGCTCGAAAGGGTTCCGACTGAGATAGCAAGACTGAAGGTGCCGAGGGTGAGAATAGTCCAGAAGTAGAGAAAGCGCTGGACCATCGTGCGCTTTTCTTTGACTTCAAAAATACTGTTGAGGGCAACTTCAATCTGTTGGAGGAGCAGAGTCAGAGTCACCAGGGTACTAACCAAACCCGTCACACCAATTTTTTTAAAATCAGTATTAGAGAGAAAGCCCTGAAGGTAGTGAATCGCCTGCTCACCGCTCCCCGTGGTGAGGTTTTGCAGAATGAATGTCTCAGCCGATTTCAAAAGGCTCGAGTTCGCTCCAAATAAGGGAGTGAAGAGCGAAACGAGCGAGAAAATAGCCGCCAGGGACGGTATCAGCGAAAAGAGTGTTACATACGCCATAGCGTAAGCATCTTTGAAAACATCGACTTTGTTTGCATCTTTCCAAACGAGCCAAATAAATCGAATGGGAGGACTATTCTTAATTCGTGTTTTCATTGTCAGCATGCTTTAAGCGGTCCTTAATTAATGCAAATGAGTCTCGGCCTGTCCTCGCGCTTGAATCCACTGACGAATTGCGGGCAACTCCTGATCTCGCCATTGGGTGTCGGCACGAATTTCCATAAATTTCAGGAATAATCCGTCGAGGGCATCGAGATAGACATCGGTCATCTGAATTCGGTGGGCAAGACCAAGTGAGGCAGGAGCACCTTCCTGAGTATGATTAGGCAGATAGATCGATTTTGGCGAGAGATCCTTGGCCGAAAGCAGCGAAAGAAAATCTCCATAAGGATCGATGTGGATACCGAGGCGAAGTTCTTTTACGACCTTGCCGCTCTTCAATGAAAACTCAGCTTCCAGACTTCGGCTGGGCTCGCCGCCTTTGAAAGTATGAACCTGAGCCTTGTTATCGTGGGATTCGAGAACCAGACGATCCTCAACCCAGATCTTTATCAAGGTTTTACTTTGGCGATTGAGGTCAAGTTCAATGGGATTTTGAGCGGATTCCGAAAAATACCAAAGCCAAAGAAGAAAATCACCGGCGAGGAAGGACTTCGCCTGCATCAGATCGACCCAAGGTTTGATGGCTTCAATCTGTTCTTTTTCTTTTGTCGCACTGGCCATGTTTTACTCCGCCGTAAGCAGTCGATTGTCTTCTTCGGGATCAGCATAGTGTAAGAACTAGAGGTGAGGAATGTGTTTTCCAAATTCGAAGTAAATGAACAGCGGAGGTGAACTGTGGGAAAGTCAAAAGGCCGAAATAAAGGCAACAAAATCATAGAAGTTACCTCATCACCTCTCCACTTCGAAATCGAGGATAACGCCCGGGAATTGATGGAAGAGCATCTTGCATTATTCAAGCCTCGCGTCAAAGATGCCGATGACAACCCGCGTCATATTAGAGGTGCTTCCAAGAGAACAGCCAGTCCGACCATCGAAATTGACCTGCATGGCATGATTCTGGATGAAGCGGAAAAATGGGTAATTCAAATCATTTCCCAAAGTCCGTCCAGCGGCGAGAAACGCACCTACAAAATTATCACTGGCAAGGGTCGGCATAGTAACTCGGGGCGTGGGGTTCTCATACGGGAAATTTATCTCTTTGTTGTTCACCGTTATGGTCCCTGGATCGAACGGATAGAAGAATCACCAGATGGCGTGCGTTTGGGTGGGGAAGCAATTCGTGGTCACTTTCATGTCACATTGAAAGGACCATAAAAGACGGAGCCTTTGATGATCGAGAAGCAGAAAAATATCGAGCTAGCACCTATCCAAGAGCTTGAAATTGGCGTCGTCGAACCAAAGGCCCAGCTTGCAGAAGCCGACATTCAGCCTCAATCGCTTCAATTCCGTATTGAAATCAAAAGAAGCTCGGCTCATCGTAAGTTTTTTCCTTTCTTTATCGCACTGACTCTCGCTGTAGGCTTCAGCGGTCTCTCAATCGCCATGCGAACGCTGGACAACTTTCGAGAAGAAAGCATCTTGTATGTAAAGCAGTTGAGCAAGGAAGCGAAGTCCCAAAAATTCAGCAAGATTACGCGCCCTGTTCTGGCGAACGTTGTTCAAGCTCTCCGAGCTCACCGACCACCCAAGGTGGAAGTCATTGCGGATTCTCAGACCGATAGCTGGGGCACCTGCTCAGCTTTTATCACCAACGCCCTCAATAAAAAAGTTAAGTCAACGCAGCTAAGTGATGATGAGTTTCTTCACTTTGTGAATTGCCAGATCTTCCAGGATTCCCCTCAATCTGCGTTTCAGGCGCTTCAAAAGAAGCACCTGGGTATAGCAACAGGGACGCCTTGGGAATCGATGCGCTTATCGCTTCTAACGCTTGAGGTTCATCGACGCATGAACCCACTCAGCCCTCTTTCGATCTTTCCGAAACAAGGTTGCCTCCGCTGGGGCTCCCTTCCGGATTGTCTCCTGCGTTACGTGGATGAATCCCACGCAAGCTTTAAAAGCCGTTGGCAAGACGGATTCAAGGCTCTGGAAAAGGAAGTGACAAAAAAGCCTCCTGGAGTGCAGGCCTGGTTCTATTTAGCCAGCGGCCTCTATGCGACGAAGGATCATGAGTTCACTAAGGCAGACGACTTTCTGCAGACCGCGTTTAATGCCATAAAAGATGATCCAAACCCCTATTTAGAGCGGGAAATTTATCGCAACGCCACGGTCAATGCCTACATTGCCAATGATGCTAAGCTCGCGCAGAATGCTCTGGCTTTGATGCCAGTCAAGAGAGTCGAAGAAGCCCCCAACGCATTTCTCGATGTTGAACTCCTGGAACAGTTGAGAGGCAAAGATTCGAGATCAATGCTCCAAACCTATATCGCGCAATCCGAAGCCGTGAAACGGTTCGCCAGTGATCCTCGTTTTCTGAGTATCATCTTGAATCAAACTCAGCGATCGGGCCTTGAAAATGAAGGTCTCGACCTTGCGAACCAAATATTTGGCAAAGCCAATGAAGTGAAGGCTGAATCAATCGGCGAATCGATGGTGCTCGTCTATGCTCGGATGTGGATCGGTGCCGGCAAAAGTTTTGAGGCACTGGAAATTCTCACTCAGTTGGAAAAATCAGGATTTCGCTCGGCGGAACTTTATCATCTCAAAGGTCTCGCCCAACTCTATACATTCAAAAAGCCAGAGATCAAGCTCTTGGCGGCAAAGGACTTCCAGACAGCAGCAGGTCAGAACAAAAGCGACGAAAGTCTCTTCGCACTTCTGATTGCACTGCTCGACTTAAATGAGCGATCCAAGGCCGATCAAGTTATGAATCAATGGAAAACTCTGGGTCCGGCGGCACAGAAATCGATTTGGTACGGCTTTGCGCTCGGGCTGGTAAGTTATACTGGCGGCAATAAAGAGCAAGCGAAAACACTTTGGGATACCGCTGAAAAACAAAATAAAAACAACCTTTTATGGAAGAAGTTGAAAAGTAACGTCGATACAGATACGACCTATCTTGACCGCGATCTGGCTAAGAACCTCAACCTCCTTCTCGGCAATGATTCTCCTCTGGGAAGTTTGGCACTTGTTGGCCAAAAATCTTGAGATCCTCGTCCGCTGTGCTATAAGAGCGGCTCCCGTATAAGGAGTCCTCCATGCATCCTACAGAAACGCATCAGCTCTCCATCGAATTTACCAACAGTTCCGGACCCCAGGTTCTGGAATTTAAGGAAGATCTTAAGAATTGGTTGATAGGCAGTGGTGAAGAGGCTTTTGTTGAAGGAGCTTTGGATAATCTCTTCGAAGATCCCAGCTATGAAATCACTGCCGATGAGCAATTTGCGGATCTTGGTGGCGGCCTTCAATCCATTTTCGTTTACAAATACGATCTGGAGCATCTCGAGCGTCTGCGAGCTGAGCTCGAAAAGAATTTTGCCCACCAAATCAAATGCGATATCACATCCCTGACAACTGAAAGTTGGATGGAAGGCTGGAAAGAAAGCTTTAAGCCGATCACCTCTGCGCGCTTCTACCTTTATCCACCATGGATTCAAGACGAAAAGCCTGCGAATCGAATTCCTATCGTGATCGAGCCGGGCATGGCTTTCGGGACAGGCCAGCACGCTACGACTGTCTTGTGTCTTGAAGCTATCGAACAATTCTTTGACAAGACGACAAGCCTCGATCGTTTCCTCGACGTGGGAACCGGAACAGGCATCCTCGCGATCGCGGCGAAAAAACTGGGCTACAACTACGTTCTCGGTACCGATATCGATTCGGATGCTATCATAGCTTCCAAAGAAAACATCGTTCAGAACAACTGTAAAATGGATCTTGTTCAGGGCAGCATTCCTGTCGATCAAGCCCCCTTCGACCTCGTTGTCGCCAATATTATCTTCTTTGTGCTGAAACAAATCATCGGTGATCTTTCGGCTCAAGTGAAGCCTGGTGCGCTTCTGATTCTATCGGGTCTTCTTGCTGAAGAAACACGCGAGATGGAAGAATATGCCTTGAAGGCCGGACTCCGTTTGGAAAAAGAAGAGACCCGTGATGATTGGGCGGCTCAAGTCTACAGGAAGATCTAAATGAAACACCTCTTTCGCTTTCACGGACGTAGATCGGAAGATGGCGCTTGGGAGTTGATGGACGAGGAATGGCATCACATTCTGAAAGTCCTTCGACTCAGCCCCAGTGAGGCTTTTGAAATTACCGACGGCAAAGGCTGGGTCTCTCAGGCCAGCCTGGATGAGGTGGGCAAACACAAAGGCAGCTTCACCACCAAAAGCGAAACTTTTCATCCCCAGCCACCACGTCACAGTGAGTTGACGATAGGTCTTGGTATCCTCAAACCCCAAGGCATCGACGAAATTCTTCCAGGTCTTGTTGAGCTCGGTGTCAACCGCCTCATCCTCGTGCCTTTCCTGGGCATGGAGAAGGCCAGGGTGAGCGAGAAGCTCCTCGATCGTTGGCAAAGACAAATTGTGGCCGCGAGTAAGCAGGCGAAAGCCGCCTGGTTCCCCGATTTGATCGTTATGAAGAGCTTCGACGCTTTTCTCGAAGCGGCTTCCGATTACCCCGAACGTTATCTTCTCGATCCTGAAGGCGAGACGAATGTGCTGAAGGATGCGGCTGCAGGTCCTATCCTGGCCGTGATCGGCAGCGAAGGGGGATGGCACGTGACCGAAGTTCAAAAACTTGAGGCCGCGGCTTTCCTCAAACTCAGGCTCAACTCTAATATCCTGCGGGCCACCACCGCAGTGCTTGCTACTGCGGCTATCTTTCGACAAAGCATGCGCTAAAGCAAAGAGTCCAGAAATCAATAGTTCTACTTCGACTGATTCATGTTAGAATATGGCAAAGAATCCGAGGAAAGCACTATGAAACCAACTGGCAGACGTCGTGGATTTAAATCCTGGTTTGTAGAACCTTATCGGCAAGTCAAGCTTGGCCTGATGTTCCTAATCCTCAATCTGGCTTTTGCGGGATTGATGTTTGGGATTTTTGGTTATTACATCTGGGACATCTATCAAACCTTAGCGGTCTACTTCAAACTCACGAGTGATCAGAGTGCGGAGATCCTGCTGAAGTTCCAGGCCCCCGTGTTGGTCGGTACGCTGCTGATCTTTCTCTTCGTCGCCATATCCATATTGGTGGCGGTTCGCTACACCCATCAGATCTATGGCCCCTTGGTATCGATCCATCGTTTCCTTGACGAATACCTAGAGGGTGTCACAGTAACGCCCCTGGCTTTGCGTGAATCTGATCAGCTTAAAGAATTGGCAGAGAAACTTAACCATCTCGTGTCACTTCAGCCTAACGAAAAGCGACAACCCAATCTTCGTCCGATCTATGCTTACCTTGATGAAATTCTAGCTGGGAAGATGCCTGCGCCAATTCGCTCACGTGAAAGCGATGCTTTCTTCAGTTTAATAGAGCGGCTGAATAAATTATCGGAAGCTTTGAATGCGAAGAAATCGAGCTGATTGCTCTGCGAGCTAAGTGCGGCCAACATTCTCATAGTTATAGAGTTGACAATCACTTAGCCAACGCATATAACACTGATCTCAGACGTACCGCGGGGTGGAGAAGCTTGGTATCTCGTCGGGCTCATAACCCGAAGGCCGCAGGTTCAAATCCTGCCCCCGCTACTTTTTTCTTACGGACTGAATACGAAAAAGCCTCGATGCGTAATGCTTCGGGGCTTT
>JACMPP010000136.1 GCA_014377445.1 Oligoflexus sp. | reverse complement strand
TCTGAGACGCAAGTTTCAGAGGCTTTTTCACGCCTGGAATTAAGCCGGCGCAAACATAATAAATATGAGAAGCCCCTGAGACGCAAGTTTCAGAGGCTTTTTCACGCCTGGAATTAAGCCGGCGCAAACATAATAAATAGGAGAAGCCTCTGAGACGCAAGTTTCAGAGGCTTTTTCACGTCTGGAATTAAGCCGGCGCAAACATAATAAGTGTGAAAAGGCCTTCGCATCGAAAGATGCGGGGGCTTTTTTACGCTCATGATTTGCAGTCGATAGCATGAAGTTGAAAGAAATAGAAGAATCCTCTGAGACTTTACTATCGTAGTATCAGGAGCTTAAATGTCAAAAAAGCCCTGTGCGTAAAATTACCTAAATTTCTTTGACGGCTCGACCGATACGGCCAGTGAGTTGCTTAAAAATGCCCAGTTTCTAAGCGGATCGCGTTTCAACCCAAACAATTCGAGATGTTTATGCAGAAACGGTCCCGATCCATAAGCTTCGTTATCTTGGCCGGTTCCCTTCTGTCATTATCTTGTAGTCCAAGCAAACCGAAAAGGATCCCGACGAGTGCCCACGAAGGAGCCACAACTGACAACTCGACAAAGAAAAATACCGACAACAGTCGTTCGACAACTGGTTCTACCCCGAAAGGGACAAATGGAACAGACAGTTCGTCCATGCAAGATACAGACGGGACAACCGCCCCCCCACTCAACAGTTCGAATGATAAACCGACGGGGACAAAACCCGAGGGCTTCGGGCCGAATGTTCTGATCTTTGATCCCTCGATGCCGATGGCCGATATTCAGAATAAACTCGACAAGGTTTTCAAAGCTCAGGAACAAAATCAGTTTGGAACCGAACGCTTTGCCTATTTCTTCAAACCCGGTCAGTATTCTGTCGATGTCAAAGTAGGTTTCTACACACAGGTCCTAGGCTTAGGAGCTTCACCAGACAGCACTGTCATTACCGGCGCGATCCGCGTCACAGCCGATTGGTTCAAAGGCAACGGCACCCAAAACTTCTGGCGAGGTGCTGAGAACATTGCCGTCATCCCTACGCTTGATAATAGGGTCAACGTCTGGGCCGTATCCCAAGCAACAGCCCTTCGCCGTTTTCACGTCAAAGGCTCGACTAATCTCTGGGATGCGAAATACGATCCCGCCTGGACCAGCGGCGGTTTCATGGCGGATTCGTTGGTCGACGATAAAATCATATCGGGTAGCCAGCAGCAGTTTCTTACTCGAAATAGCTCCTTTAATCGGTGGGACGGAGGTGTTTGGAATATGGTCTTCGTCGGCGACGCGAATGCTCCAGCTCCCAACTGGCCTGACCTTCCCCATACCGTCATCGCCAAGACACCCTCCATTCGTGAAAAGCCTTATATCGTGATGGATAGTGCAGGAAAATATTCCGTGGCTGTACCCGTTCAAAAAGTGGATAGCTCAGGCATAAGTTGGGGCCCAGGAGCGCCGGCAACTCCTACTCTACCCATCGAAAAATTCTATATTGCCCACGCCGGTTACGATACGGCTGGTTCAATCAATGACGCTCTCGCGAGCGGAAAACATTTGATCATGACACCGGGCGTCTATCACATCCAAAACAGCATTCACATCAGTAAACCCGGGACGATCGTCTTGGGACTGGGCATCGCTACGGTGATCCCCGATCGAGGCACGGAAGCCTTCGTAATCGATGATGTGGATGATGTGACCCTCACGGGACTCCTCTTCGATGCTGGCCCAAAGGAATCGGAAACGTTACTAAGGGTCGGTGCAACAAAAACAAACAAGAGCCATATCGGGCACCCAATAGCCCTCTCCGACCTGTCCTGCCGCGTCGGTGGAGTCGTTGCCGGCCTCGCCAAGAGCTGCGTGATTCTCAACGCGAACAATACTTTCATCGATAACGTCTGGCTCTGGCGGGCTGATCACGGCAACGGAGTAGGCTGGGACGTAAACAAAGCTATCAACGGCATCATTGTCAATGGCGACAGCGTCCAAGCCTATGGTCTCTTCGTAGAACACTTCGAAGAATACCAAACGCTTTGGAACGGTGAAAATGGACTCATTTACTTCTATCAGTCAGAGATTCCCTACGACGTCCCGTCTCAAAACCGCTGGACACATGCCAACGTAAATGGTTGGGCCTCCTTAAAAGTATCCGACAAAGTCACGAAGATGGACGCTCAGGGTCTTGGCGTCTATTGCTTCTTCGATAACCCTGCGCTTCTTGAAAACGCGATAGAAACTCCTTCCGCTGCTGGCATTAAAATGAGTCATATCGTTACAAAATGGCTCGGAACAGCAAAAGGGAGCGGTATCACACACATCATGAACGGCAGCGGCAAGTCCGTACTCTGGGTACCAAATGGCATCGACAGTGCCAGCTCACCTTACTAAAGAATCGCTTTAACCTTTCTCACCATCCCTTCGAAAGTCCTCTTGAATTGAGAGCTGTTGGGATGCAGTCCCAATGAGACAGCTTGTTGCATTTACAATGAGACAACTGGCAAAGCCGACATAACGAGGCCCTGGTCATAGGCCCCACCGACATGCTTTAGTCAGTCTCTACTTCTGAGAGCGATTGTCGAAGCTCATAAACTTGCTCATACGTTACGATCTCATTGAGATGAAAATCCGCCTGATCTTCCCAGTCCTCTTCATCTGCAAATGCAGAGAAGAGAATAATGTCCGGAAGAACTGGCGACAAGTATCTGGGTGCTATGCCTTAGAATTATGCAATAGAGCCTTCGCCAGCCTGTTTTTTGCTCTCAAGCCACGGCTTCTGGCGCGTGACAAAGAGAAAGAGTGGAGTGGTCATCAGAGTTGTTATGAGCGTCATTACAACGAAGACACTGAACAGTAGAGGCGATAGGAGACCCAATTCCAGGCCCAGATTTAATACGACAAGTTCTACGAGACCACGTGTATTCATGAGAATACCCAGGGCCAGAGAGTCTCTTGCTTGAATGCCCGTAAAGTAGGCGCTCAAACCGCTTGCACCGACTTTGCCAAGAATAGCGACGGTGGTGACAAGTACTGTCAAGGTCAAGGCGCTGCCTTCCATGAGCAGGCTCAGATCGGTTTTGAGACCGGAATAAACAAAGAACAAGGGAAGGAAGAGAGTGGTCGTGAGTGTTTCCAAACGAAGGTGAAGCTTTTGGGCCAGGGTGCTGTCGGTCGGAATCAAGACTCCAAGGAAAAAGGCACCGAAAAGCGCGTGGATACCGATCGCTTCGGTTGCGAGTGCGGCGAGGAGAAGCATAAAGATGATCGCAGTGAAGCTTTCGATCTTAAAGCCTTTATCTTCAATATGAGCGGCAATCTTTGCAAGCAGGGGACGTACAAAGATAAGCATGCAGGCCGCGAAAGCGAGACTTAGGCCAAGCATCTGCCAGGCGAGAGAAAGGTCTTTGCCCGCGACGCAGGTGATCAAAGCAAGCAGACACCAGGCGGCAACGTCATCGAGCGCCGCACAACCCATGGTGATGACGGCCAACGGTGAGTTCTGGATGTCGAGGTCCTTGATGATGCGAGCGAGCACGGGAAAGGCTGTGACCGATATGGAAACACCCATGAAAAGAGCGAACAAAGGAAAGGGGACGGATGCCGGAGCAAAGATTGGATAGATATAAAAGGACATCAACACGCCCATAAACAGGGGCACGAAGATGCTTGCATGCGAGATGACGAGTGAGGATCCGACTTTGTTCTTAAGTTTGCGCGTATCGAATTCTATACCGATAACGAACATAAAGAGAATGATGCCGATCTGGGCGAGGGCATCGATGCTTGGATTGAGAATTTTAGGGAAAACTGTGGCCTGAAGCTCTGGAAGAAATTTGCCGAACACCGTTGGGCCGAGAACGATGCCGCCGAGGACTTCGCCGATCACGGGCGGTTGCTTGATGAGTTGAATCAGGTAACCAGCCGTCTTGGTGACGAGCATGATGATCGCCAGGGCTATCAAGAGGCGAGGGAGCAAAGAATGAGCAGCTGCTGATGCCGGAAGCGAAAAGCTTTCGTTGGGGAAGAGCTGAGAGCCCTGCTGAAGCATATAGAGAAATGCGGCAAGGCCCGCAAGAGAGAGGAGGATATAGATTGAGAAGAACCTTTTCGTTGTAGTCATTTCATAGCCTCCTAAAAGAATTAGATGTTATGGGACCCGCTTTCGTCAGGAACAGTCAGCCATCAACAGGCCAAAAGCACAATCCCCATCACGATATAAGCGATCGACCAAGTCCACGCGGAGGTGACACTGAGGGGAGTATCTTTGAAATCCCAGGTGTAAGAATGAATCAAACCCAAGGCCGACAAAGCTGCGCCTATAAAAGCCCATATTGACGCAGTTTGCAAGCGTTTTTCTATAATTTCGACGATAATTCTAATCATCATCCAGAGAAAGAATCGTCAAGAACGCATCCTGTGGAATATCGACCGAGCCGATCGACTTCATGCGCTTCTTACCCTCTTTTTGCTTCTCAAGGAGCTTACGTTTACGCGAGATATCGCCGCCGTAACACTTCGCGGTCACATCCTTACGGAGAGCCGCTACCGATTCACGGGCGATGATCTTGCCGCCGATTGCAGCCTGGATCGCGATCAGGAACATCTGTCTTGGCAGAATATCCTTCAGCTTCTTGCAGATCTGACGACCGCGATGCTCGGATTGCACACGGTGGGTGATCATGGATAGAGCATCGACCTTCTCGTTGTTCACGAGGATATCGACCTTCACCAGATCGCCCTGGCGATAGTCCATGACTTCATAGTCCATCGACGCATAACCGCGTGAGAGCGATTTGAGCTTGTCGTGGAAGTCGAAGATCATTTCGTTCATAGGGAGTTCGTAGATGATCTTCACTTTTTTGGAGTTGTTATATTCGATGTCGCGCTGAATACCACGTTTCTCCTGAAGGATCTTCAGAACGGCACCGATGTACTCTTCCGGTGTGTGAATCGTCATTGCCACGTAAGGCTCTTCAATATATTGGATCTGAGTCGTATCCGGGAGCTTCGACGGGTTCTCAATGCGTAGGTCTTCGCCGTTGTG
>JACMPP010000135.1 GCA_014377445.1 Oligoflexus sp. | reverse complement strand
CTTTCCTCTCCTCTGCGCTCAGGGCATGTGCTACGCGCCTCGGAGCGCCCCAGCGGCCGTCTTGCTTATCAGGGGCGGCCTCCCATCTTTGTAGCTGCCGAAGACTAAAGCCAAGAACTTCCGCCGCTTTGATGCGCCGAGCGCCTGATTGAACAGCCTCAGTTACCCACTTAAGTAGCTTCTGGCGGGCGTTAAGCGATATTACTGCTCTAGGAAGAGCAGGTGGCGAGCTTTTTTTTGGAGTATGAGTAGCACCGCAGCTTCGGCCAGAGCTTTGTCTTTTCTTTCTAAATCACGTTCCAATTCACGGATACGTTTTTCTAAACGGACCTTTTCCTGATCTCTAACTTCAAGAGCGGGGTACAGCATTTGACGCCATTTATCGATATGGACCGATGAAAGTCCATTACTTCTAAGGAACTCGCCTCGCTCTTCTTCCGCTAGAGAATCATATACTGCGATAGCCTGCATTCGACGTGAAGGCTGCCAACGATCTGGTGAGGCTGCGGCCTCGGTTGACTCGACCTCGTAGTTTGATGACGATACCCAGACGTATAAGGTACTATGGGTTACACCGAACTCTCTTGAAATCTCTCGGGTTGATCTGGCGCCTTTGGTGAGGAAGGCTTGCACTGCCCGGTCTTTAAACTCATTGGAATATGCTGTCGCTGCCATGAAAATCTTCTTGCTGGTTTATATCATGCTGACGACATCTTTCCTGAAATTTTCCGCAGGGGCTATTACAAACGCATATGAAAGAGGTTCAAAATCTTGACACTGTGCGTGGAAAGATACTAATGAGAGAGACTTTTGAATTGATGGGATCCCGACTTGTGATTTGTGCATCGACGAACTTGTCACTTGATAATGTAGAAAATCAAATCTTCTTGACCGCTTTAAAGGCAGTAAAGAGATTAGCAGGTGCCCATGAAACGATAGGACGAAGAAACCAACTGCTTTTGAGCCGGATGCCAGCCACAATTGGCCGTAATGCAAGTTTTCAGGATTTTTGCAAGATTGTCTGGGGAAGACACAATGGTAGATACCGTCGTCTCCTTTACTTAGCTAAGATGATCATGAGTCATTCCTCGTATAGCCTTAATTTTGGTGACCGACAACACTCGGCGTTCCTTATTAATTTGGCGTCACTTTTCGAGAAGTATGTTGCTCGGTCCATTGCTTCCAGTGTCAGAGATGTAAAGCTAAAATCGATCTCGCAAAAAAATTTGCATTTGGATCTAGGACGTAAAATTGAATGCAAGCCGGATATTTTACTGTTTTCTCCAGAATTGGAGGCGCCAGTTGCGGTACTTGATACCAAATACAAAGACTATCTGAATAAAGGAATGACTACCAGTGATGGATTCCAAATGGTAGCTTATATGCTTGCGACAAATTCTGACAAAGCCTGGTTGGTCTACCCGGAATTTCTAGACATTCACGAAAGTTTGCCTCTTGAGATTCGCGTCGAGAATAAAACCATGCGGATTTATCGAATTGGTTTTGAGACATCAATTGCGCCGGAAGAGGCTGGGAGAAGGTTTTTAGATAGAATTCTTGCGAGTTATTAAGTTCAATACAAGTCCGCCGCGACGTGGCTCGCTTAGGGCGTTTTTGAATGCAATCGAATTCCTATGCAGCCAAAGCAGCATCAACAAAATTTCTCACTTCTTGATCAATCGCAGTCTTCGCTTCCAGCGCTACCTGAAGAACATGCCCAATGGCCCAAGATGCAACAGCACTGTTCGTCATATCGAAAAGCTTCGAATTGGCTTCGATTTCGAGAAACATGCTTGGGTTTACATCGAGTTTGCTGATTAGAGTTGAAGGTGAAGTACTTTCGGCTTTGGCCTCATCAAGCACCTCTCTCCAACCTTCATGTTTCGGTGCAAAAACAAAATAGCAAGCTAGAGCGGCCTGATAGACGCTGCTTACATTGGTGCATCGTGAAGAGGCTAGTTCTTCGGCGAAGCTCACGAGGTCTTGGTTAATTTGAATTTTTTGCAGGACAAAACGGTTGCGAAAGCTTTTTTTCTGTTTAGTGAGCCATTGATGGAAATCGGTGTCGATTTCCTTGCTCCATAGAACGGCTTGGCACGAGCCGCAACGTTTCGTTTTGAATTTATATTTTAGGTTTGCGACACTTCGCTCTGAAGTGCAAGGTTTGAGGTCTTTGCTCTCATGGCTACAGTTCATTCAATGCTCCTTTGGAAACGACTGGACTTCTATTCCTTGCTCTCCGATTGGATCACCGTCCTTCCAGTAGAAATATTTGAGGTAGAAGGTTGATGTCCTGGCGAAACGGGTGATAGTTATGTCACCCTGGTAGACAAATTTCTCACCGTCTTGGCCGTGAACTCCATCTAGGCTCGTCCTGTGGGATCGTCTTAAGTTCAGCACGGGGGCATACTTGATGAAGACTTCGAAGTCATTTCGCTCAAGGTTGGGCGTCTTCCCTCTATCGACCCAATATTCGACCTTATTCGCGGCAATCGCTCGTTTGATGCGGTCCAGGTGTTTCATGGGCCGGTTTCCTTATATTACCACAAATGTGGTGCTGTCAATATCTGTCGGTGTTTTTTTGGAAAACTTTAATGGTTTTAGGGGATTGTTGAAGGTTTGAGGACCATGAGGCGAAATACTAAGAAGCGCTCGCTTGACTGCTATGCAGGGCTTCGTTTGAGATCCTCTACGGACCGAATCAGTGCTGAAAGCATCTTGGCCGTATCTGTCAGCGATTTATAAAAATATGTCATCACCTCATCCTTTAACAGACCCATCCTTGTCATTACCTGAAGGATCGATACGCACTCATAGGTTGAGCCTCGAGAGAAATAGAAGAACTGGCGCTTCTCAGCTTTATGCCAGCGTCCGTTGCCTTCTGGTATATTCAGAGCAATCGAAATGGCAGCTCTCGTGAGTTGGTTGCGAACGACAGAGGGACATTGTTTGCCAAGCTTTGCTAACTGAAGCTGTACTTCATACACAAAAGTTAATGAGTCTCCGTAAACTTTTAGATTTTCGAATGAGAACGACATGTGATTTCCTCCTTGTTAAGGAATTACATGTTTTGAAAATTTTGTCGAAGGACATAATCAGATGGTTTTGTGGGATTGTGAGAGTGTGCTTGGCGTAGCCATAGCACGTGCAGTATTGCCTCTGTGGGCTCATGCTATCAACTTCTTGTCACTGACCTTGTAGGGCGGCAAAGGTCTTAAAAGATAAGTTAGCTCAGTTGATAGTTTATAGTTGATGGAGGCACACAAAAAAGCCCCTTCAGCTGACGCTGAGGGGCTTTTTTGAGTGGTGGAGGCGGCGGGAATCGAAGTGCAATGCAATAAACCGAACTTTCTGTCTAAAATTTTCCGGCTCATAATTCTACCCCCAAAGTTAACCCCGAACTCACTCTGCTGGCATTTACCCAATTCCAACCTTCAATTTAGGCTCCCGACACTGTGAGAAATTGGCGAACAGAATAACTGCCCGATATCTAACGATTCGACTGGGGAGGGGGAGGCGCAGGTGATTAAATCGGACCTTGGAATTTGCCTTAGGATGATAAAGTCCAATAAAGTCGCACAACTATCTGAAATTCTATATTGTATTCAATATTTGAATATATTCCACCGATAGGATATATTGAGGGTGGGAGTTCGTTGATGAGGTAGGAGGATAATAAGATGTTGAAGGCCCAGGATTTAGTATTGGCAATCGCCATCGTCTCAGAAGAGGGCGAGTGGACACAATCGTCACTCGCTGAGAGTCTCCAACTTCAGCAGGGAGAAATCAGTAAATCATTAAAGAGGCTTAGCGAGGCTGGGCTTTATAACGTGGCTCTCAAGCGAGTCGTGAGAAGTTCCCTTTATGATGTCCTTGCGTACGGAGTGAAGCACTTTTTTCCTGCCAAGCTTGGGAGGTTTTCAAAAGGTATCCCGGCGGCGTGGACTGTGCTTGGCGGGATTGCTGACAAGGATTCGCCTGTCTGGGAAGTTTCTTCCTCTTACCCAGTTTTGTCTGAAGTTCAATCTGGGAGAGTTCTCGTTCCTATGCATAAAAGCGCGATGCTGCTTGCGAATGCCAACCTAAGCGCCCGTAATCTATTAGCCGCAGCTGACTCTATTCGTGCTGGTAAGTCGCGTGAAATTCTTTTAGGACGAGAGGTTCTACAAAAGCAGCTTATTGCTCAAGCGTAAGGAAAAGCCCAAAGTGTTTGACTGCCAGAGTAATATTGCGCTGATTATTGAGGCGCTTGATAAGCTTAAAGAGCTTTCCAATGAAATGGTATTCGTTGGAGGATGTACGATTGCTCTCTACATAGACGATATTTCGTCCATAAAATCGGATATTCGGCCCACGACCGATGTGGACGTAATTATTGAGGTTGCGACCAAGTTCGATTGGCATCTGCTTGAAAGAAAGCTCATGAGTCTTGGATTCAGTCAAAGTCTAAATGTGGCGGACGATCCGATCTGCCGATGGCGAAACGGTACTTTAATTCTTGATGTTATGCCATTTGATGAGACTGTCTTGGGTTTTTCAAATAGGTGGTACAAGGAAGGGTTTGCTCAGAGGCGGACGCAGGTTGTAGAGGGAAGGAACATTTTTGTCCTTCCTGCCCCGATTCTGCTTTGTACAAAGGTAGAAGCTTATAAGAACCGCGGGAAGGGCAGTTTGAATTATTCAAAGGATGCTGAGGATATTGCGGCTTTGCTATGCGGAAGGGAAAATTTGATTTCGGAGATTGGTGCGGCTTCAACGGGAGTGCGTGATTTTCTTCGATCTGATCTTTTGCCTATTATCAGGGGTGAGCTATTTGATGAAGTTATTGCTGCGTTGATTCCGCAGGACAGAAAATATAGCGAACGTGTGTTGAATGCCGTGAGCCTGAAGATGAAAATTGTGGATTCTTTGCGAGTGGTTTAGTGGATTTGGTTTTGAAGGTTTGCTGCTGCGACTTTGTCACTTAAGTAACTGGTATTTAGAATTTGGTATCTTAGAGTAAATTTTAAAGCCCCCCGTTTTATTGAACGGAGGGCTTTAAAATTTGGTGGAGGTGGCGGGAATCGAACCCGCGTCCGAACCTGGGCAAACAAAGGCTGCTACACGCTTAGCACCATTATGTTCCTCTTACCTAAAGCCCGCATGGCCATTGACTAAAGGTCGCAACCTGATTGAGTGTCCCTCGAGTTCCACAGGTGGAGAAACCCTTTGGTAAGCTAGAAGATTGTACGTCTCAAGGCTAGTCCTAGCAACTAGGCCTCTCAACGACTGCTAATACTTAAGCAGCGAGAGCGTATGAATCGTTGCCGATTATACATTTGTTTCAAGTTTATAACCGGGTCTCGAAACCACCCCGGACGTGCTCCTTAAAATCGACTTCCAAACCCGTCGAAACCAGTACACCCCCATTATCGCCAAGAGTTCCAGCCGATTTTCATCTGTTGGGGCTTTTGGAATTTCGATATTATACGGAACTGACATTTTATCAAGATCCATTTTGACGAGGATCTTCAATTGAACCGTTGAATGCTGTGAAAAGGCCGTATCAGGACTTCAATTTCTCGCATAGCTCAGGAGTTGGGATCTGAACTGCGTCAAATTTATGGACTCCTTTGTATCGTGCCACGAACGCCTTGATTTTTGAGAAATCGTTACCGGTCATTGCCGTCAGCAGTCTCATGACCTCGCTGAAGTGGGCTTTACCGATAGTTTGAAAGAGGCAAGCTTCGGCTTGCTGCTGTCGAATGAAGGCGAATCGATCGGAAGTGACGTCACTCGTTTCTATCGCCAGCTCTACCATGGCCCCAATTTGGTTGAGCAGATTCCTCTGGGTGGCCGGCATGGCGGCCAGTTCGGCAATGTAGTTTGCATTGAGGCTTCGTGCTTGTAGGGGGACCACTGCCTCCAGATTAGGGGCCTCAATACCAAAAGTAGTTTTATTGCCTGTGGCTTCGGTCATCAAATCGATGCGATTGATATCCGAGCTTTTAGCGAGGGCGAGGTTACCGAAGTTAAACGAGACGTTATTATTGGTTGCGATGATAGACGCCGCGACGAGATTGGACTGAAGAAAGATTCCGTAGGCTGGGCTCTCTCCATCGATTCTTCCATTGCCTTGAATCAGGTTATTGGAAATTTTCATGTCGGAATTACCGTTAACCAGAATGCCGTTTCCTTGCTGATTTTTAATTCTTGAGGAATCGATAACCAGACCCGTCACGGCATCTGCGACGACAATTCCGTTTCCTGTGTAGGCGGAGATATCCAGGTTGGCGAGCGAGAGGTTTTTATTCTGAGCTTGAATTTGAATGCCGTCGTTTGTTTTAAAGAATTGTTTTCCCTGAAGGTTTAATTCTTTGAGAATGATCTCGTCATTTGAGTCGGCTCCTCCTTTGAAAACGATACCTGGGGCTTCAAACGATTGAATACTCAGCTTTTCGATGGTGACATTTGTAGACTTCGAAACCTCGATGCCCTTGACAACCGCCGAACATTTGGACGTAAAAATCACGTTTTTCGCCGCTTTAAGCACGAGGTTCTCAGATTCTAAACCACCGCCCAGCTCAATCGTTACGTCTTCAAAGTGCTGGGTGAGGGCCGACTTGAGGTCTGGCAAATCCAATGTGTAACCATCGGAGAAGATGACCTTTGAGCCTTTAAACGCACAGGCTTCACCCCTGGCGACAGGATTCTGATTGAGAACTAAGAGAAGGATAAGCGATATCAAATATTTCATGGTCAATTCCTATTGTGCAAAGTTTGTGACGGCTTCAGTTACCCTTTGGATAACTTGGTCTCGAGCTGGGGGGTGGCTGGCATCAAAGCTACCGGAGGCCATATCATTATCATTGAGGTAGCACTCTCGAAGTCCATGGTGCAGCAAGATTCTACTGATTTGTGATAGCAGCGAAGTGATAGGGTGGTTCGTATTTTCGATTTCGAAAAGTCTGTCGCAACGGTCGGGTACCGAGGCGTTTGATGTTCTAAAGGAAAGTGAATTGATGAAATCAAAATTATTCAGAACATATCTGTCAAAGGGATCGGCGTTACGTGTTGTTCCTGGTGCAATTTGCACCTGGTCGATAAATTTAGGCATAGGGGAGAAGGGATTTTTGACTTCTGCCAGAACCACCTTTTGAATTTCTGAATAGAATTCGTTGGAATACCAGTTGCCTTGCGAATGCGAAATAAGGAGGAGTTTCTTGCCCGATTCCATGAGTGGTTTCGTCGAAGTTGCAAGTTCTCTTTCTAACAGGTCACTGGGTGAAACGGCGTTTGTGAGAGCGACCTGTTGCAGCTTTATCGAGATCAATCGATCAAGCGACGACTGAATGTAGTCTTTCACTTCCTGCTCCGGATCCTCAATGAAATTAAGGGCATCGTTGATCCCTGGTGCAATGAGGGCTGCGGACACATCCTGTGGCTCAGCATAGATGGACGATTCAAAGTTGCTCGCCGCCAGAATGTTTTGTCCGAGCACCTGTATATGTTCCGGCTTGACCAGATGAGTGAGGCTGAGTTCTTCGAGCTTTTGTACCGCCGATTCATAAAAATCTGTGAGTCCAGAATCGGCAGGGTTATAGATGAGCTTGAATTTGTGCAGGGGGAATCCAATGTCTTGGATGTTTGGTTGAAGATACTTGTTCAACGCGAGTAAATTTTGCGAGGCATTCAGAAAACTGGTAGTGATACCGTTGATGCTGATGATCTGTGTGCCCGTGAGTATAAATGTATTTGCCAAAAACTCGGCGATCGGTTCATCTTCGGTGATGAAAGCCTTAATCTTCAGAAATTTTTTCCGGTATCCACCGTAAGTTGCGGTGCTCTCGTCAGTGGCTTCTGTATCGACAGGATTCCATTTCAAATGAGCGACGAGATCGTCCGGAGTGTCATCTTCGAGGTAGGGTTTGGTGACTTTTTTGCAATCTAGGCATTCGACACTGAACTTTACTTTCTTAAGATTGTCCTCTTTGTAATCGAGTTGATCGAAGAGGTTAATGTCGAGATCGATTTTGGAATCCTCGACCTGGGAGGCGGACAGGACGAAGGTCGTATCTTCTGGGAATTTGAAAAGGCCCTTGGTTGGTTGATATTCGATGGAGACGATAATTTCGGTTTCATAATATTCGCGTCCATCTCCAATCGAGTATTGGACCCGAAGGGTAACAGGTACAGTGCGTTTCTTCTCGGGGTCAAAGCTATCCGGCTCACCGTTGGTTAGGGATGGTTCGGACATATCGATTTTGTTCCAGGTGATTTTGCCACTGGGAGCGATGGTCCATGAGGGGCAATTCTTCACGCAGTCGACTCTACCCGGGATAGGTGATCCGTTGAGAGTGGTCAGGAGGTCAATTGTTTTCGAGGAGCCAAGCTCGGATCGCAAAATCTTAATTGGGTCTTGAGCGGGGGGTAGGCTCGCCTTAAAGATAGGGCATGAATCGCGGTCCGGGTAGCCGACGATATAGGAATAAAGAATTTTCCCATCGTTATCATCGCAATCAAAAGATTTGCGTGAGTAGCCTTCCTTTTCTTCGCAGTACTGTTTGCCGCTTTGAGGTTTGCCAAATCCGTCATGATCGGAATCATTGAAGAGCTCAAACGAATAGAAGCCATAAGTCTCGTCATCGCAATCATAGGTCTCGCTCGTATTGGGGTCCACGACGATCCATCCTGATTCGCCTGGGATGATACCATCGGGGGAATAAGTCGCTAGACTGGAATCGTAGCAAAGCATAGAAGACTGGGCACCTTGAGGTGCAATACCATCATCGTCTTTGTCAGTCCACACTTTGAGCAGCCTGCCCTTGGTCGTACTCCTATCGTCACAATCGTACATCGGGGCCTTCTGCCCTGCATTATTTAGGATTGTATCTTCGAGAAGAAATCCATCGGATTTCCATCCCTTTGGAATCTCATCGGGCCCTCCCGTGATGGTCCCAGAAGGCTGCTCGATGGAAAAAGCTGAGCAATAGTAAAGAATTCCTGATTCTTTGTCGACATAACCGTCTCCATCGGCATCATGGTAGAAAGGGACTGCCGTATATTTCCCGGTAGGACCGTTGCAGACATAGCCTTTGGGATGTTGCGCAAAGGCGGGCAGAGCTGTGAACAACAAGGGAAGTAAAAAGATCCAGTGTTTCATTGGTATTCCGGACTGAGATTGATTGCGCTCGTAAGATCCGGAGGACTTACAGTTTGAGGACTGAAGTTGTAAGCAGAAATTACATATTTAACGTTTTTATCAGAATGTGTGTCCTCGGGCCGGAGACCCGATTTCTCCCCTGGCCCCTCCCGAATTTGTGTTAAGATACGGAAAGTTCCAATACTTAGAGTCCTTTTGACGAGCTACGGAGGGAAGGCTTGAACGAAGCAGAAACCAAAACCCTGTCAGATCGATCGCCCCCATCGCTGGCCGAAGAAAGCCTTGGCCGGTCGGATAGCTTCGTACCTGGTCCAATATCTAGTTTTGACGAGGAAGAAACCCACGCAAGCGAGCAGCGGCTGAGCTTCTCCTGTCCCGTCGATCACGCCGGAGCTGCCGTTCATGTTCAGGGTTGGGCGGGGATTCATAGCGAATTTCCACCCGTCATTTTGGTTCATGACCTTGGTGAGAACTCGGATTTCTACGCACCGGCAGCCCGCATATTGGCAAACCACGGCTTTCAGGCCTACTGCTATGACATGCGTGGTCACGGTCGCTCAAGCGCAATCGATAACAAATCTCTCGGCTTCAACGACCTCATTCAGGACCTTTTGCAGGTCGTGGCCTGGATTCGTTACAAGTCGGGTCGGCGAAAGCCCTTCCTCATTGCGCAGGGTATGGGCGCTCTCGTTGTTCTGCACTTTCAAAAGCTCTATCCGCAGTACTGCACGCGGAGCATTCTCATTGCGCCGACCTTTGAGGAGCAGACTGCGCTCCCGTTCTTTAGTCGGCTCTTCCTCAAGTCCATGGCACAGCTTTTCCCTTGGGCGACTTTGCCCTCGACACTACTCCCTTACTTTCTGCCCATGAGTGATGAGGCGAGTCAGAAGGCTTCCTCATTGGAGCTTAATGCGCGCTTTGCTTATGATCTAAGGGAAGCGGTGCGGAATGCGGCTGATACCTTTCTCGATGTGTCGTCGCCGAACCTCATCGGTTGCCCGGTGAGCGATTCATTGTATAACTGCGATCATTTACGTAAGCTCGTGGCGAAGCATCCTTTCAACGCTGCTTTGAGTTATCGCGAAATCGCCGGCATCGGGGCCAATGCCCTTTGCGGGGATCTCGCGGAGACGCAGAAAGCCTTGGCCGTTATCGTCCCCTGGATGTTAGAAATTTGTTCTGTCTCGACATCAAGTTTGCTCTGATATCGACCACCCTCCGCACGAGAAGACCATGGCCGTTCTATCCCCCTTTACAAGGTATCTGGTGGCGATGAATCACTGGCGTCGCAAGATGAACGCCGGCCTTCGTCTCATGGGCGTTATCAGGAGTCTGCTCCTAGCCGCAGGGATGTTCCTTCTTTGGGCTTGGATCAGACCTGAGGCATGGGCTCAGCAGGTGGCTCTATTCACGATCAGTCTCATCGCCTTTTTGGTGACGAGTTGGACCAAGGGCCTTCGGGAGAATTCGGCTGCCGAATGGTTGGTCTCGCTCGAGATGAAGAATCCTACGAGCAATCCAAGCGCGTTTCAGATCAAGGGGCATCGTGAGCTGGATCCGGTTTGGATTCGCAACATCGAAGAGGATATAGAGGATCAGAAGTTCGAGGGAACGAAAATTATTCGGGCTAAGATGGCTTCGCTTTGTCTGCCCATCATCGCTCTCTTCCTTTTCTATTCGAATGCCGGCCAAGCCTGGGATCGCGCGATGTATTCGCTTGAGCGCGCTGCTTTGAGTTTGAACTATGGGGCGAAGCTTCAGGTCCTCGAGGGAAGTCCCAACGATCAGCGGGCTGCCGTTGACCTCAGCGCCAATCGCAATTATGAAGTCACCGTCCTTGAACAAAACCTAATTGAACTCACTGTCAACGCCGCGCCGGATGCCACCCCGCTTCTGCAATTGAAGGACAAGCAAGGCAAGGTCATGCAGACCTTTAAATTGATGCGGCAGGGCGATGCACGTGCGGATGATGCTTCGGGAACTTTTGCTCTGCGCTTTGCTCAGGCTGAAGATGCCGACCTATATCTGAGCACGATCAGTGCTTCGAAATCTGTCGCGTCGATCAAGGTCAAGAAACTCCCGGTGCCGCGCGTTACTCTGTCGACTGTCGCGCGTGAAGGCGAGCCTTGGGCGGATGACAAACCACTCCCTCTTATCATCGACGTGAAGGCCGACAATCCCCTCCAGGCCGTGCAGCTCCATATCAAGGCGGGCGAGCGTGAGAACCGCGAGCTTGTCAGTGAAGTCATGGCTCAGGATAAGAAGGAAGTTCACACCCGCTATAGTCTCGCGCTCGAATCTTACATGGAGCAAGACGTTCAGGAGATCGAGATTATCGCCGAAGCTATGGATCGTGCGGTTCCTGTGCCTTTGGTGGGGCGCAGTAAGCCCATAGTCGTTCAGGTCGCAAGCGCCTATGGCCGCTACAAGATGTCTCTCGACACACTTCGTCAAATCAAATCCATGCTTGACAGCAATCTCCAGCAGCAGACTCCGGTCAATGCCAAGGAGATGAAAGAGCTTTCGCAGAAGGTTCAAACCCAGGCGGATGATTCGCCCTTCTATGATGGACTTGACCGTCAGCAATTAAACCAGATGAACCAAGCCTTCGAAATGCTCGAGCAGCGGCCCAACATGCCCCTGATGATGAAGGTCATTGAAGACCTCAATCGCTTCCTCTTCGAGCACGAGAATATCGACGACCGTGAGCGCGATCGGGATTTCTTCATCGGCGCCCGAACACTTTCCCGTGTCATCGAGCAGGAAAAGAAGGAACGCAAACTCGAAGTGGGCGACGTGAACCACAAACTCCAGACCTTCGCTAAAGAACGTATGGCCCGTTGGGAAAAACGGATTGAACGGCTGAAGCCTGAGAACCGTCCCGAGTCCTGGAAAGCGATGCAGGAAAATCCCATCGCCCATAATCTCGCACCAATCAAAGCCGCCGATGACAAGGGCGATACGCGAACTGCGATCCAAACCCTTTCGCGCAACGTCGAACGCTACCGACAATTTATCGAAGAACTTGAAGCCAAGGAAGACAGTTCGCGCAAGCAACAGGAAGAACAGCGTCAGCAAGGCCTAGCCGATGCGCGTAATGTCATGAAGGAGTTGCAGCGCCGTCAGGGCACTGTTTCCACCAAACTCGACAAGGCCGACTCCCGTCCGCAAGCCGAAATGGAGCAGGCCTTTAACTCGGTTCGCATGGATCAAAACTCGAACATAAAAGGCACCAAAGAGCTCGAGGGCCAGTTACGATCCTTGAGCCCGGAAGCAGGGGAACGTATCAAGGCCGCTGCTGAAGCGATGGAAGCTACGGTAGGGAGCGGGGGAGAAGGCAAATTCGGCGAAGCAGAGACGAGTTCTGACATCGCAGGCCGCCTCCTTCAACAAGCCGACAGCGCCGCAAAACAATCGCAGCAGGAAAGTCAACAAAGGGGCCGTCGACGCCGCGTCAGTAGTGATCAATATTACGGCAACCAAATCACGGGCGGCGACGTCGATCTCAAACGCAACTATCAGGTGAATCGTCGCTATCGCGAAGACGTTCTTAATGATATCCGAGATGTGAAGCGTCAGGAGTCCTCAGAAGAAGCGGACACCTTGCTTGAGGACTATTTGCGAAGGGTTATCCGTTAATGAGTCAGAGGCAAATCAAAAAGCAGGTTCATGGTTCCGCTCATTCTATTCGTGTCGATTCAGGTCCCGGTTGGAGAACTGTTCTCGAAGATGAACTGCGTGAGGTTTTAACAAGTCCACTGCAGACCTATAAGTTTGTTCCTGAGATTACGCCGGATGACGAAGGGATTACCGTGAGTAATCTCGATTTCCGTCAGCTCTTGGAACTGCCGCTGCGTTTGCTGACGGCGTCGGAGATTCTCTGGCAAATCGATACAAAGCACGTGGGAAGCTTTGGTGAGTATGAAGATTTCATCGAGCGCATCAATTGGGACGTCTACCTTCAGCCGCAGCATGGCGTGAAAGTGCGCGTGCAGTCCTTCCGCAGCGGTCTGTATCACGAGGGTAAACTCGAGAAGATCGCCCGCTCCATACTCGCGGTCAAAGGCCACGCGGAAAAAGATCCCAGGTACATGATTCGCGTTGAGCAAAAAGAGAATCGCTGCACGGCTTATCTCGCATTGACCCAGGACCCTCTCTTTCGTCGGGCTTATAAGGTCGATTACTCGCATCCCGCGCCTCTTCAGGAGCATCTGGCTGCCGCCGCTATCCGATGGACCTGGGGCAAAGAGGTCGCAGACATGATCTACGTGCCTTTCGCGGGCAGCGGGACGATGATGCTTGAATCCTGGCTCTATGCTCATCATCCACCGCTCGATCTCTGGCGTCCGTTCACGAGCCTTGAGTCGATACCGGAGTTTCCTGAGGCGACCTGGAAATTCATCAAATCAAAATTAAATCAGGCTTCGATCAAAGCCCTTCCCACCCGCGCTGTGGAATGGGATGTTAAAGGTGTCGAAGTCTTGAAGAACAATATCGCTCACGCGGAGAAGAGCTGGCCCTCGCTAAATGGTGCCTGGGAAGCCGTGGGGTCGGATGTTCTTGCCGATAAATGTCTTGAGTCAGGCAAGAACGTGTTTATTCCCATGAATCCTCCCTATGGCCTGCGACTGGATGAAGACACTCAAGAGCTGTATCTCAAGCTTGGAAAATGGCTTCATAGCGCTTTCAGTCCGAAGCAGCATCGCTTTGGATTTGTCCTCCTTGCTGACTCTAAAGCGTTTCATGCTTTTGAAAAGGGTGTGGGGGCTCAGTATATGAACGGCATTATGAGCTTTACGCAAGGTGGTCAGCATATTCGTTGTGTGAGTTTCGATATTCCCCCTCAAGTATGATCGACTTCGACATTTGAGAATGACCAGGCTCCTCACGGAGCCTTTTTTATTGCGTAAATTTTAGATCCTTTCGTTGGGTAAACCCGGTGGAGGCGGGGGTGGACCAGTCGCAGGACAGACCTATCAACTCGTCGCCCGTTTCAGCAACAAATGTGCGGATGTCGACGCCTCGGGAACCGCCAATGGAACGAACATCCAGCAATACACCTGCAACGGAACCAACGCTTGCTTCATCATAGGCGAGGGGCCCCTTATTATTTATCCTGTTTCTTTGGCGTTAGGCTTCTTGGGCGTGAGTGAAAGGCTAAATGTTCATATCATGGGGATAGAGGGCTTACGAAGAGAGAATCCGGACCGCGCCGGTGCCGGAGTTCGATGAAGCTTCCTTAAAAGTATCCCTTGCCACGAATCGTGAAGGATCATCTCTTGATTGCCGGCTACACCGTTCGTGTCTTTCAAATTGCGCTTTGCTTCGGGAGATTTAGACGTATTGCTCGCTGCCATTGGCGATAAGAATCTTGCCAGCCTCAATGAGTTCCCGGGTTGTGTTCATGACCTGAGTGCGGGCGGTCATCACATCGCTTTTCTTCTGGCCTCCCAAGGCCTGGAGATCCTCGTTGAACATCTGAGCCGAGCGACTCGACATTCCTTCAAGGAATTTATTGAGCATGGGCTGAGGGGCCCCGCGCAGGGATAGGAGTAGGGTTTCGCGTTTGACGGTTTTCACGATCTCGCCGATGCCTTTGACATCGATCTTCATCAGATCCTCAAAGGTAAACATTTCGCTTTGTATATCTTCGGCGAGGTTGGGATTACGCTCCGAAAGCTTGCTGAGTAGCTCCGGGGCTTCCTGATTCATGGCATTGAGAATATCCGCCACTTTTTTGATACCGCCGATCTTCTGCGAATTTCCATGACCCAGTTTATCAAGCTCGCGCACGAGATGATCGTCCAGCTCCTGAATAAGGAGAGGATCGACTTCCTGAAGGCGGGCCATGCGAAGGAGAACCTCGATACGCATTTTCTCAGGAAATATTTTAAGAAGCTGAGCTGCGAAAGGTGAGGGCGCATGGGAGAGGATGAGCGCCAGAGTCTGTGGTTTATCCAGAGACACGATTCGATAGAGGACTTCGGGCTTGCAGCGATCGAAGACGCGCATCGTATATTCGCCAGGACCAAAGCTGTCCGCGAGCGTTTCTCCGTTCTTGCCAACTTTCTTCGACATCTTTTCGATGAAACTCTTGGCGTCGATCGTCTTGGTTTGAGGGGATTGAAGAATTTGCAGGAACTCGGTGAGGACGTGTTCGATCTCTGTGAGCTCGAGACGACCCAGGCTTCGCATCGAGCGCCCGATCTTGCCGACTTCTTCGTGATTCATCTTGCCGAAGACTTGAGGGGCCAAGTCCTCCCCAAGGGAAGCAACGATGATTGCGGCTTTTTCTGTCGCTGAAAACTTCTTTGCGGCCATAATTAGCCCTCCCACAGGCCTTATCGGCTGTTTTCGCCAAGAATTTAGGAGCTTAAGCAATTCTCCAGAGCCGAGAGGGGGCGCCCTTTTCCCGTGACCTATCCGACGCTTAGCGCCTGGTCAGGAAAAGCGTTCTCAAAAATTATGGGTTTTGGCGGTTCAAAAGTATTTGGCCACAGAAATGTCGGATAGCAAAGCGCACCTGTGTGCTTAGGCAAAAGCCCTTAGCTACAACTGCTCATGGCTCTTTGTAAGGGTTATTATCGGATCGACCTGCACACATCTGTGTGTTGATTAAAATCGAAAGTCCAGCACTCTTGGGCTTTTCTCAGAATCGGCGTGATAATCTTGTGTCATCATCGCGACTGACAGACTGTAAAAGAGAAAGGTCAAGAGATGCAAAGGCCCATCGCCAGACGATATCGATATGAAGGACGGGTTCAGGGCGTAGGTTTTCGCCGCATAACCGAATCGGTTGCGCCTACGTTTAAAGTCACCGGATACGTGATGAATCTCTCGGATGGGAGAGTCGAACTTCACGTAGAAGGTCGTATCGATGATATTGATAACTTTGTGCAAGAGATCGACAGGAAATTTGAGAGTAAGATAACCCGTGTGACCCAAGAGCTCGTGGATCTACGGAAATATAATAAATTTAGCGTAGCGTTCGAACGAGAGTGCAGAGAAGTGATGTGATCGAAAGCCAGCAATGCTCTCGGTCCATCCATGACCTAAATCACAGAACAGCAGGTGATTTAGAGCATGAGTAACAGGGCGCGGTCTGCCTTTTCTGAAAGGGCTCGACCTGCGATGTTTAGACTGAGCTTCGAACCGATACGGTCAAAGAGCTTGATCTCAAAAACGTCTTCGATTTTCCGGAGTCTGTGACTCACGGCTGGGGGTGTTAAACCTAATAGCGCTGCTCCTGTTGACGGCCTGCCACCCTTTAGCAAATGTTGCAAAAGAATGAGATCGTCGATATCTAGCATGCGCAACCGTTTATACTGCTGCTCGCTTTGGATTTCCATCGCGCCTCCTCCTAGTCCCTAGTCCGGATTCTTTTGTCTTCTTCATTTTTTCGAATTCATAGACCGTTCGAATTTGTCCCTATTCAATCGAAAGTTGGCCAACAGGTCAACTTTTTGATGCACAAAAATATTTATTATTTCCTGACAAAACGTCTGGGACTTGCTCATCACGATCGCTTTATCGTTCATTGGCTCATTTGACATCTTATCGAAACTTCATGATAAATTGATGAAAAGATTGGATAAGGTCATTCAACTCAACGAGTTCCACGACAGATTTGCTCCTAAAATCCCAGGTTTTCGGCTTAAATTCTACATTTACGACTTAGTCGTGATGTATAATGAGTTTAAAAAAGAGAAAAGCAGGAATGACCTGGATATAAAAATTTACATGTCAAAAAGCCAATAATTTACTTTGTAAAAGATGAACTGGCATGAATTCAGATTGTACGAGCTTCCGATTTGAATGGGAATGGCGGAGTTTCGATAAGTTTAAGTGCGCTTTGCAAATGCCCTCTGGCTCTATAGTATGCTCTCACGGTTCACTGGGCCCAGTGACTGGAGTCTATTAGCTCGGGGAATGGTTAATGCTGAAGTTGAGTCTCTTGAGTTTCCTTGCTCTGTTTACCGGCAATGCCGCAGCAGAGACCATTGCCGTCGTCGGCGACAGTATCAGTACGGGAGGCGCCAGTCACAGCGCGCTCTTTTTCGATATCGACAGAATGGAAAATGTTTTCACGGGCAAGGCGAGTCTCTCCATAGACCAGGCCACACTCGATTTCCTGGGCAAGGAAGGTCTCCAGGCTCCAATGCCCCCACCTGTCCGTCTGGGGCTCTCTCCTCGCGAATTCACGCATCCTCTCACGTGGATCTTCAATAGCTTCGTGGCCTCTATGTCGACTCAGTATCTCGATATGGAAGAATTCTCCTGGGGGAACCTCCTCGGGCGTATGCGAAACGACACGATTCTTATCGCGGCGCGTGACGGGGAAAAATCCTTTCAGGCGAGACAGCAGGTCGATCGCATTCTCGACGGGGCGAAAGACCAGAGTCTTGATCACGTCTTTGTCTTCTTTACCGGCAACGATATCTGCGCAAGTCATCCGACTTACATCACAAGCCGCGAAGAATACGTAAGCAACATCAACAAGGCCGTTCGTTATCTGATGAAGAATGCGAAACCCAAGGCCGGGGCGCTTACCCACGTATGGTTGATGGATCCGCTGGGTGTTTCGCAGCTAGCGACCTCGCCGGCGATTCAGAACAAAAAGATTATTGCTTATGGCAGGGAACATACCTGCAAAGAGCTGCAGTCCGATCAGTTGGACAAGGTGATGGCGATTCAACCTGAGGCTGTGGATGTCAAGGGGCAGGCTGAGTTAACCGTGCCTGAGACCAAGGGCGGACGATTGGGGCTGAGAGCGATTCTGGCCCAGATCTTCCAGGGTGGGCCTTACGGACTCTGTCCGAGTCTGTTCAATTATCACAAGACGGGTTCTCTCGAAGATTTGACCCCTGTGTCTAATGCTTTGGCTGGCTATCGGGAGGGCTTGACCGAACTCGCGAAGAATCTCAATGACGTGAGTCCTCTCTATCGAGTGCATCAATTGAATGCGCCTTCTTCATTAATGTTTGAGGCTGAGGATATTGGAAACGACTGCTTTCATTTGAGCGTGCGGGGCCAGATGAAGATTGCCAAGGCGGTCAAGGCTGAGTTGAAGGAGAAGTTTTCGCTTTAGACCATACTCGAAATTTTAGCCAAGAAAAATGTGGTCATCGATTGATGCCGCATTTTTTTATGAAATGGAAGTGATGGAAAGACTCACTTGCTCGCCCTCTTTAGATTCTTTCTAGCTCAAGCGACAGGTTTCATGAAACAGGGGGCTTTGCATAGAAAGAATATGTTCGATCATAACTTTAAGGGCTGATCGACGTTGGCGAACCCAAACGTCAACAGCCCCTAAGTTTTAGTCACAAAAGCAAAAGTATGTGAATTAGCGATCGATTCCGAACTTTTTAAGTATAGAGTGAGTCTTCACGGGAAGTGATATTTTCTTCGGGGCAGTTTTAACAGCCTTCAGCGCAAAGGAACGCGTCGAGTTGGAAAGCGAAATATGACCTGTAACAGTTTTTGAGCCTTGCGTCATAGTATATACAGGTTCGATGCTAGCTCCCTTATAGGTCAAGCTCCCTTTCCAATTGAAAATGGTCATATCCATCGATCCCGCCGAAAACCAGCTGTCTTCTTTAGAGTCAGACCAAACCAATCCTTTCGCGACCAATCTCTCATAGGAATCGTTAGCAGCAAATATTCCAGTACCCCTGGTCAGTTCGATCGAAACGCAGGAATTATCCGAGAATGTATTGTTGGCAAAGGTCTGGGTGCAAGCTTCATTCTCAGCATTGCTAGTAGCTGACCGCGAAGTAGAACTGCTGATTTCACCTGTTTCTTTGTTTTTTATATCGACTATTATCTCTGTGTTTAGAAGTAGAGTCGCAACGGATTTACAATTGAGGCTCGTCGCCAAGGAAGCAAAAGATTTGCCGTTTAAAACTGAAAAATTGGCTCCTTTACAGGTATACTTCATGTACAGAGAAAAGGTCGACTTGCTAACCGTTTGAGCTAGGTTTGGGTCTAAAGCGACCATCTTCTGCATACATTCCTTGCTATCTAAAACGCTATCGACAGTCGCGGTGTCGCCTTGAGCAACAATTTTCACCGTACTATACATTTCTGAGCATTCGTCGCTTTCTTCCTCAGAATCAGAATCAGCTTCCGTGGCAAGGAATTTGCTCGGGTCTTTGAAATGTTCCGCAAGCTCGACCTCATCTATAACCCGGAGTGAGGATGGGGGCGCAAGTTCTCTTAGCGTAAAAATATGAGCCTCAGTGGTCTTGGCTTGGCCTCCGACGGGATCGTTCGGTGCAGGTGCTGGGCTTCCGCTGGAAGGAGGATTCGAGCCTGGATTAGAATCTTTGGAGGGTGGATCAACTCTAGCATCAGCACTCCCGCTTTTGTTAATCGCTGGAGCGGGTTTCGGCTTGCAGGACATCATAAGTACTAAAGCCACCAGGAGGTACTTTTTCATAAACATTCCTTGATTTATGTTTTGATGAGATGCAATAATGAAGCAGCTTGTACTCATAAGTCAACTTTTCAATCCGAAAACTATTCCCAGCTTTATTGGCTAAATTAAGTTCTGCTGGGCATCGCTCGAAGAGCTTGTGACGCAATCTGAGGCGACACAAATTTTAAGTGCCGGGAACCTAGAAATTGAATGAGAAGAATGAGTATTCAGGGTCCTTACACGTAGGTGGACTCCCCGCCGCTTGCAATAATAATCTTACCGTCCGCCTCAAGCTTACGAGCGATCTGCACGATCTCATACTGAATCGCTTCGACATCAGAAAGCTTCACCGCCGACATCGCTTCCATATCTTCACGAAGCATCTTCGCTGCACGCTCGGACATGTTTCTGAAGACCAATTCACCAACAGCTTCCGAAGCCGTCTTCAGGGCGATCATCCACTGCTCGGACTTAACGCTCTTAATAATTTGGGTGCGGCTCTTTCCTGACGACATCAGAATACAACAACTTCCATGGGTTGCATATGATAGGGGTTGAGGAACAGCCCCCACACGCGTAGAAAATCAGTGCGAACCAAATTAACCCGCGCTGATTGGAGGCTGCAGTTGCATGGAAGCATACTCGCTGCTCACGGAAAAGGCTTTCCATGCCTCGGCCTTGGGGGGGGGGAAGGCGATAAAATCCTCGCCACTTTTTTCCTGAACGCTCGCTCGCCCCTCACCGCCCGCGAATACCGCCTCGCCTCGGGGGAGTTCTTTCGTTTTCTTGGGTCAGAACTGAACGACCACCGGCTAAAGCCGGGGTGCGGGCTGGCTTCTGGCGCGCTAGCAGACATGGCGACTTCGCAGGATGTCTATTCTGTTCAAAATCGAGCACTCCCGCTCGAACGCAATCTCAAAGAACGACTGGCTGTTATTTTACATCCCGACGTCAGGGCGCTGAACAATATGGGTGCGCGGAGATCGAAGGGCAAGCCATAGACTCTCAAGTATAAAAAATCTACTACTCAAACCTGATACAGGTGATAGTAACAGGACCGGAGCTCCTACAAGGCTTCTGGGAACTTTCGCTGGTTGATTGGCAGTCAACCTCATGATGGATTTTAGCCGTCTCAGTTGTGTCATTGCAGTCGAGATTTTGTCTGACTATTCTTTCTATTTCACTGCGATTAAGCTTATCGTTGGTTCTTGTGGATAGTTCTTGATCGTTACTGGATTGCATAAAGGTCGCCAGGATTACCACACAGAAAATAGCCAAAGCAAAAATGATTTCCACCAGTGAAAAACCTGCTTCTGGGTCACAGGGGTTAGATTTTTTTTGTGGCTTAAGCATAAATTTACCCCTCGATCGTTCAAAACGCAGCACTGATCGGCTCTAATAGCCAAGAATACTTAATATTTCTTTTGTTCTGATATTAGCGGTTCCGGATCAACAATAGTGCAGGAATAATTAGAGGAGCAATCCAGAGATATGAATTTCGGTTTTACACAAGTTACGTATTGTGTGTCTCCCCCAATAATCAATGCCTCCTTACTGTCCCAGTTTATAGGATTGCCAGTGAGTTTAGATTTTCCCTTCACCGGTATTGCTTTCACGATAAGTGAATAATCATCGGCAGAGCAGGTCGCTCGTACTAAGTAATCGCTAACCTCGGTTTGCAAAGCGCCATCTTTATCTTCAGTCTCTTCTCCAAAAAGAGGCTTTACTCAAGTTTCCGTGTAACGTTTGAGGCGAAAATAGGGGCCAGATTGGTTGCTCCCCCTCGTCGTACACCTGTCCTCGGATTTTAAATTTACGTATTTTAGATCGGAAAAGGTCGCCCTCTCGGACTCAATGCAGCTGATGTTCGTCATAATAGACCTGCGAATGATTTCGAGACTGGCTCGTTGCCTATATCCGGCCATTGACTTTTGGGCGTTAAATATTTTGGTAGTGAAAGCGGCAGTCGCCAATGAAAGCAGGCCTATAATCATCAAAACTGCGAATAGTGAAGTGGACCCTATCGGCTAGACCAATGGATGAGATTTCGTAGTTAGAGCATTATGCCGCATTTTTCAAGGCATTTTCTCCGACCGTGATATATGCCGTCTCAAATTCCAATAAATGAACTTGGTCTGGAGTCCGATAATTGTGTGCTGCATGCAGCCTCTCAGTATTATAAAATTGCATGTATTCCGCTATCCCGTTGGCTGCTTCATTCATCGTCTCATAGCCTTTGATAAATACGTTTTCGTACTTTAGGCTTCTCCAGAGCCGCTCGGTGAATACGTTATCGATAGCTCTTCCCTTTCCATCCATGCTGATCTTAATATTCGGCTCTTTGAGGACGCTTAGAAATTCTTCGGAGGTAAATTGTGCTCCTTGATCAGTGTTGAAATACTCGGGCGTTCCATGTGTCTCCAAGGCTTCCTTTAGAGCTTCGATGCAGAAGCTGGTATCCATGGTGTTCGAGAGTCTCCACGAAAGGACCTTTCGAGAATACCAGTCGATGACAGCCACAAGATAGACAAAGCCATGGCGGACTCGGATGTAGGTTATATCAGTGGCCTAAACTATGTTTGGCCTCGTGATTGTTAGGCCCGTGAGTAGGTATGGATAGACTCGATTTTGCTTGTTTGATCTCGATGTGTTTGGCTTCGGGTAAATCGCCGTGATAGCCATCGCTGGCATGAGCCTCTGGACGCGCTTGCGATTGATTTCGATACCCGCTTGGAGGGAGATGACTTTCGCCATTTTTCGGGAGCCGTAGAAGGGTGTTGCTGTGTATTGAGCATCGAGATGATTCATGAGGGCGTGATCGGTGAGGATGGGCTGTATTGCGATCTCCGGCTCGTAGTAGACCGAAGACCGGCAAACGTCTAAAAGCTTGCACTGGCGCCTGATTGAGATCGTCTCAAGGCCAGTGTCGACAAGCTGCCTTCGTTCAGAGCTTGGACAATTGTGCAGATTTTTTTTAAAGCCAGTCATTCTCGATTTTTAATCGGCCGATCTGCTCATATAATTTTGCGGGATCTTCTTGCTCGTCGGTGGTTTTGGCTTGGCGCTTTCCCTCGAAGACGCTGGCCAGGTTCTGCAGCAGCTCCTTCTTCCACTGGCTGACCTGCACTGCATGTACCTCGAATTTCGAGGCAATCTGGTTGGCGGTTAGACCGCTTTTCACCGCTTCTAGAGCGACTTTAGCCTTAAATTCCGCTGTATGAACTTTTCTTTTCACAAGACCTCCGAGACTTTCCCGGCAGAGTATGCCACGATTACGTAACTAAGTCACCGGTCTAGTTTTCGGGGTCCAGTTCAGTTCGAGTTTGCAGATATGTTCTAAATATACCGTGGCCGTCCTTTGGGATCGATTCTGCTTTATCAGTACCTTGATGAAATTCTTTGCCGCCGTCGCAGCTTCCGGGGAGAGCAGGGCCATGATTTTATCCTGCCGACTGCTTTCTTTCCCTTTTTCCACGATATATCTAGAATACTCGCCAACGGCAGCAAAGGAATCTGGGCGGAACCTCTCCAACCCGGTAAGCACCCACTCAACACCAAGATCTGCAAAGTGGACATCGTTCCCACCACCCAGATTCTTCTGAACTGGGCGGATTCACGCTCCAGTGCGCACGAACTCGATTCCGGTCTGAAGACTATCACCCTGCGCACAGCGGATGCCTTCAACGTGAATATGGACGTCTCTGTCATCATCCATATTCCGATGAAAAATGCTCTGAAGGTCATCGCCAATCTTGGATCGGTCAAGAACATGATCTCCCAGGTTCTCGAACCCGCCATCAGCTCCCACTTTCGAAATGCGGCCCAGTACATCAAAGCTCTGGATCTCTACACCGAACGTCGCGAGCTTCAGGAAAAAGCCAAGACACATATCGATTCTGTCCTTAAAGTTCATCACATCGATTCCAAAGACACTCTAATCGCCGATGTGGTCTTGCCTCCCGAGTTGACCAAGACGGTAACCGATCGACAGATTGCCGAACAGGAGAAGAAGACCTACGCCACGCAGAAAGAGGCCCAGGATGAGCGTCGTGCGCTCGAGAACGCAACTGCTCAGGCCCTGATGCAACCTAAGGTCGTCGAATCGGAACGAAATGTCGAGATTCAGAAAAACATTGCCGAGGGGAAAGTGAGGGAGGCCGAGGGTTCAAAAGCGGCAGCGATCCTTCATGCCTCGGGTGAATCGGAAGCCATCAAACTCAAAGCGATTGCTGAAGCAGAGGCGACCAAAGTCACAGCGATCGCCGAGGCGGAGGCCACTTCAAAAGTGGGTAACGCGGAGGCGGAAGTTATTCTGGCGAAGGGTAAATCGAACGCGGAGGCGTATCGATTGGAAGTTGAGGCCATGGGGCAAAGCGTATTCGGTCAGATCCGGGTCGTTGAGAAAATTGCGGCCAGCAACATGAAACTCATCCCCGAGAATCTCGTGATCGGTGGTGGGGGCAGTGGCGAGGGAGGCGATCTCATGAACGGCTTCTTCGGTATCAGTCTGCTCGAGAAGCTGACCGGCAAGCCCATCGCAACTCAGGTCAAACCTACAGTCGAATCCAAGGATGCTTTAGTATAGGTCAGGGAGCAAGGGGCTCATAAAACTAGACGATATCTGTATATTTGACAAATTTTTCGCCTCAATTTAATTTTTTCCTGAATGATCTCCAAAGATCTTGAAAGTTTAAGACTTCGCGCAAAACGGCTCAAGTCATGCATTGAGTGATCTGTCCCAACTTATTGCCCGAGGAAACTGCCTTGCTGTCGAACAAGTTCCTTTTCTCCTTTTTTCTCCTACTGACAGTGACTGCCTGCAGCAGCGACCGCAATTTGGAAGATCCAATTCGTGCTATGCAAAATGCTCAGGCTATGCGGGATGCAGATGATGCGAAGCATCCCCGTTTGGCTGAAGACACAAAGATATCCTATCCGCTCCCTGCAGCCTCGAAGACGTTTGAAGTCAGGGATTTCAATGTCGATGAAACGACGGGAAAGGTGGCTTTCCACGTCTCCGTGCTGCCAAGAATCTCAAAGTAGCGATCAAAACTTTCTTTATGCTTGAAGAGTTCAGCCGCGCGCTCTTTGCCGAAGAATGCTCCCGAACTCACGACGGTGGGCGTTCGGTGATCGGACCAGAGATGAGTGAGGACCGACCAATGAGCCGGCACGGTGATCGTCAGATCCGTGTGCGCTGGGAAACCATTCTCTTCGGTGGGGAGGCTCAGTTGGGTCGACCAGTAGACTGCGCTCCCGGCTGACGTGAGAGGGAGTAGGACGCTATGCAGAAATCCGTAGATATGAAACGGCCTGACCAGTGCGACGGCAAAAAAGAACGCTTAAGGCTTAGCTCAGTGGCAAAGAAATGCGCTACAAAGCTGAAAAATTTGCGAATTTTGAAGCGCTTTATGGCGTGATCCTTCAACTTCGCCTCCTGGTAAGCTTATACGGTCTCGTAACTAATACTTCTCTTTCTTGTTCCAAAGGCGAATCAGTGACTACGCCCGAGCCTATAAAGAATCAATTCTCCCGAAGGATTAATTCGCGCAGGCTATCCCTTGGATCTAGATTCTTTAGAATGCGAAGGGTAGCAGCCGAATCAATCTCCCTCAGGGCGATAAAAGCCTGCGCCCGGATCGCAGCGGAATGCGCTTTAGCCGTCGGCTTTGCCACAAGAATTTCTAGGCTGGTGCGAGCTCCCTCATCGCTTGTGGCCACAGATCGTATGTTTTTTATAGCTAGCAGCATCTCATTGTTTACCTTCATATCTAGGAAGCTATGACCATCTTTGGAAGGAGTTTCGTCCTCTGCGAGCGGGGGCCTTCGACTGGCGATCTTTTGCCAGAAACGAGACAGAGATTCAGGCGGCATATGCGATGCTACGAGTAAAAGGTCGTCTCTTTTATCGATCTGATCACCGATGTAATCGTCCAAGGCTGCTTCAAAATACTTTGCAACGTCCTCGTGGTCACTGGCCAGTAGAATCTGGCGAGCTGAGATCGTGGAAAGTTCCGACCATCCATTCGTGCCCGAGATGATTTGCCGAAATTCAGTTTCGTTCGTAACAGGCTTGGGAGCTGGTTCAGTTGGAGCGCCCTCGTTGTCGGAGGGCAGCGCGATCACCATACGGGGGCCTGCATTGCGTGGCCGGGTCTGAAAGACTTTGTCTTGCCTGATGTCCGAGGCGCCGTTTTTTGCGGTAAGCTGGTCACGGCGCCCAAGATTGCTTTGGTCTTCTCTTAACTTTAAAGTCACGATGAAACCTATACCAAGAAAAGCAAGCATTCCCCAAAAATACCGATCCTTAGCGCGCATATCCACTCCATTCCTATCGCTTTGAATTTCGAATTTGATTATCAGTTAGCCCCATATCGTTTTGCCAATCCTTACAGGCCCCCTGAAAGCGCCGATCGTCATTAGCCAAACTGTAAGACATCTCTTGAAACATCAGCGCATCTGCCATTGGTTTGAGAGCTGGGCAAAAATCCGCATTGCAGATGGCATGCAAGTCTCGGCCAAGCAGAGCCGAGTTGGCAGTACCGGCACAGGGAGGGTAGTCCTTTCGGTCAATGTCATGATACCGTCCCATGGCATGCAGAGATTCATGGATAATAATTTGACCGGCGATAGCGACATTAAAAACGTTTTTGCTGACGATCCATCCCTGGCACCAGTAAAAAGTGTCGCCGCCAATTTGGGCAAATCCACCTACCTGTGGGTTGGAGCAGTCACGCGCAGTCTCGGCGATCATAGTCTTTATTGTTTCCAAAAGTGTGCGTCGGGTGAGGTCTGGGCTGACACTTAATAATACATCTAGAATGATTTCCGCCGATTTAAGTTGCTCGGAACTAAAACCTTGAAATTTAATGGTATTTCTGCGGACAGGATTTTCTCCATGCTCTGGAATAACCCGATACTTCTCAACATCTTTCCAGTCCTTAAAGCTCACGGTTCGGAAAGGCATTTTGTTCATACCAAGGAAAACTGGGAAGGCGTTCTCTGGATCATCAGTATTTTCAATGAGCGTCGACCATTGACAGCTAGCTTCGGAGCCTTCCGCTTTGATCGCATGATAAAGTCCGCAGGAGATATCCGCAGTCAAGCTATTATTCGTCAACATGTGATTGAGCTTGCCGCAGCTTGGAGCGAGCTTGCCATTGAGGGGAACGCCCACCAGCGGGCTCATCCGAAAAGGCTGAGAAGAAGAAAGTGCTTGGGTCATCTTTAGGGTGTGATTTGGATCACCAACTACAGGCATCGCCCGAGCCGCATTGTACCAGCACTCCTCGCCCGGTGAGAGCGACGAGTCGATCTTTACTTGCTCACCGTTGAGGGCCCTCACAGCGAGGGGCTGTGTCAAGGCCATGCCTAGCTCGATGAGCGAAGCGGCTTCAAGACTAACTACAGTTTGAGATTTGAGCAGAGACATGAGTCCGAAGCGAACCATTTTCTTTTTATCCACCGCGCCGACGAGATTTTCTTCGACACTCGGCATAGGATCGAAAACGAGGTAACGTCGACCGTTGAGTGCGCCTGTTCCGAGTTCGAGGACGCAGAGGAGGCCCGTGTGACCTTCAAGGCCAGCTTCAACCAACTTCTTTTTTACCGAATCGCTAAAATAGGAACGCCAGCTAAGGGTAGCCAGGCCACCCGCTGCCTGTTGAAATGATATCGTCTCGCATATCTTTGCGATGGCTTCCTTCTGATCCGGTTTGATCGAGGCTGCCTTGGGGTCGTACGCATAACGTTTGAAGCCTGTACCCTCGATTTTCTCTGCGAGGGTGATCTGCAGTTTGGCGAAGGTGAAGTCAGCTCCATCCTGATCCAGTTTCATTACCGTGTAACGCATTGGCTTATCCTGACCTTTTACAGGCTTTGAAGGCTGCCTGGAATCGTCTCCAACGCCTGGAGAAGCGTTAGCATCAGGGTCTTGTCCATCGTTAGGTCGACCATCTTGTTTGCCATTTTTCTTTTGTCCACTATCGGCTGATGTCTCAAGGCCCGCAGCCTTACTATTCTTTGAGAAGGTGGGGGAGGACGGGGGCTCGGAGCAGGCGAGAGCCATCAAGCTCATGAGAACTGCTAGTGTTACTCGGCTCATATCGCACTCCAAATATAGTCAACCGTGTGGAGGTATCGGCCAACGAGCTCCGTTCTTTAAGATTTATTATCAGAAGTCTTAATAGCGATGTCATGTTAGAGGCTTGCTAGCGGTGCCTCGGGGTGTATTTTGTAGAGGGACATTCTCACTCGTTGAAGAAACAGAGTGATAATGTCCCGTACTAAAAACAGAGGGAAAATGTCCCGTAGGTTACACTAGCCCTTAAAGAAGCGCTGATTTGAGAAAGCTGAAATTGACAAAAGCCTGAAAACCCTTAGCTGTAAGAGGTAGAAATAACTTATGTGGTTTGGCGACCACGGCTTTCAGGATGGTTTCAGGTGAAACAAGAAATAGCACAAAAAATGCGTCGTGCGAAAGAGAGAATTGAGAATCGCCATGCAGAAGTACAGAGCAGCTCGGATTCCGGATTGCCAGTTTTTTCGAATCAGAACATAAAATATGAAATTGGCGGTAGGCAGGGTGGTATCGCGATGGGTGGGATTGGAGCCATGCATAAGTTTGTGAAGTCG
>JACMPP010000134.1 GCA_014377445.1 Oligoflexus sp. | reverse complement strand
TGGGAACCACCTTGGCCATGCTGGTGATTCGAAGCATCACTCGTTCTATCAATGTCACAGTTGAAACACTCAACGATACGGCACTGCAAGTGGCCGCATCGGCCTCTCAGGTCGCCAGCTCCTCGCAGAGCCTGGCGGAAACAGCGACGGAGCAGGCTTCGTCCCTGGAAGAAACTTCATCTGCTGTCGAGGAGATGAACTCCATGATTGCCCGCAACGCGCAGGCCGCTAAAGACAGTACGGTGATCGCTCTCAAGGGAGTCGCTTCGGCAGCGCGTGGTCAGGATGTTGTGCAAAGCATGATGCTCTCGATGGATGAGATCAATCAGGCAAACAAAGAAGTGGTTCGCCAGACGGACGAGAGCAATCAACGTATCGCTGAAATCGTTCAGGTCATCAACGAAATTGGCAACAAGACCAAAGTCATCAATGAGATCGTCTTTCAAACCAAGCTCTTATCTTTTAACGCTTCGGTCGAAGCCGCAAGGGCAGGGGAGCACGGTAAAGGATTCGCTGTCGTCGCAGAGGAAGTCGGCAATCTCGCTCAGATGAGCGGCAACGCGGCCAAGGATATCACGTCGCTGCTTGACGGCAGTATCCAGCGCGTTCAATCGATCGTGAGCGATTCCAAGTCCAAGATCGAAAAAATCATATCCGAGAACAACAAAAAAGTCGAATCTGGAACTCGCATTGCCGGTGAATGCCGTGATGTTCTGAATGATATCGTTCAAGGCATCAGTTCGGTTTCGCAAATGGTTCAATCGATCGCGGGTGCTAGTGACGAGCAATCCCGTGGCATCGACGAAATCAACCGTGCGATCATTCAACTGGATCAGGTGACTCAATCCAATGCCGCGACCTCTGAAGAAGCCGCTTCGGCTTCGGAAGAGCTATCAGCGCAGGCGGGACACATGAAAGAAGCAGTGAACGGACTGGTTCGCATCGTTCGTGGGCAGGACGCTGTGTTTGAAAACGCTCCCATGACGAGCCCAATCGCTTCAAAAGACGGCCCCTCGGCCCGGAAGTCGACCAATCCAGGCAGCAAGTCCATGGCTAAGGGCGCGGCCCTCCCAGCTCTAAAAAAGACGAAAAATCCGCGCGAATCCAATGTTATTCATATGGGTCGCACGAGCAAAGCCTCTTACGGCAGTGAAACGCCAAGTCCCCGCGTAGCGATGGGCGGAGACATCGTTCCTGCCGAAGATGATCCCCGTTTCAAGGACATTTGATGTTCGCCAACGGGTCAAAAGTTTTTTTGGCCTCAGTCCCCGTTACCTGGAGTTTGGGCATGAATAAAGCCACGGCTTTGACTGCTGAAAAAGACAAAGACAAGAATTCAGCTTTCGATTACTTTCGCGTCGAGCTTAAACGCCGCGTGGGCATCGCTATATCAGACAATAAGGGCGAGATGATCAATGGTCGTCTGCGCAAACGCCTGAACGAATTGAAGTTGGCTGACTTCGAACAGTACGCCACCTATCTGAAAAGCATTTCCGACAATCATGCGGAGTGGGAAACTTTTGTCAATTGTCTGACTACGAACAAAACCGATTTCTTTCGTGAGCCGGAGCATTTCAATTTTCTCACGCAAGAACTTCTTCCCGAGTGGCGAGCCCAAAAACAGAGTGAATTCAACGTCTGGTGTGCAGCGAGTTCGACCGGCGAAGAGCCATTTACCCTGTCGATGGTTCTAAATAAGGTGCAGAAAAGCAATCCCTTCCGCTACAGTATTCTGGCCACTGACATCGATTCGGATGTGTTGGCGAAGGCCAAGCGGGGTGTCTATCCCAAAGCCAAGCTTGACGAGATCCCTCACGACTACCAAAAGGATTCGGTCGCACTCGGCACGGGCGAAATTGACAAGTGGTTTAAGATCAAAAATAGTTTACGGGTCGTGTTGAGCTATCAACGCTGCAATCTGGTGCAGACGCCTTATAGTATCCAGAAGAAATTTGATGTGATCTTTTGCCGAAATGTTTTGATCTATTTTACGCCGGAGACGATAGGTCAGGTCGCGGACGGGCTTTATGAGGCGACTAAACCCGGTGGTTACCTCATTATTGGTCATTCCGAAAGTCTGCATAATGTGACCAGTAAATGGCAATATGTTAAGCCTTCTATCTATAAAAAGAAGGGTTGATCATGAGCCAGATCAAGCATTATCAACTTGGGATCGGGGAAATTCTCATCATCCGCGAAGCCGCTTCCATAAGTACGGTTTTGGGATCCTGCGTGGCAATCTGTCTTTACTCGGAAGACGGAAGCATCGGGGCTATAAACCATTTTGTCCTCCCGCGTCCCGACGCTTTATCGCGGGCGGATGACGAATATCGTTACGGCGAAGCTTCGTGCAAAGCGATGATCGAGACTGTGCTCGCTCAAACCGGCATCAATCGTAAGCTTTTGCGGGCTAAGATCGTCGGCGGTGCTTCAATCAATCAATCACAGGGTCTGTCTCGCGACATCGGGAATCAAAATATCGAGATGGCAAGAAAAGCCCTGGCTCGCTACAAGATTCCCATCGTCGCCGAAGATATAGGCGGCGGTCTTGGCCGCAAAGTTTTTTTCTTCACAGGTTCGGGCAAGGTGCGCATCAGCATGCTCGACAAAGACAGCAAGGAAATTCCTGTTTTAAAAGGCAACAAGTCCATAAGTCAACCTCTCGCTGTGAACAGCATTGCGAGATCGTCTCTGCCCGAAGCAAAGCCCTTGCGTTCCGCGCCTTCAGCAGCAGCCGAGAGCAGTCCGAAGTGTCAGGCTAAGAAGCGGGTTTTGATCGTTGACGACTCCAAGACGATTCAGGAATTTTTGAAGAAGATATTTGCTGAAGATCCCGAGATTGAAGTGGTCGGTGTCGCCAATCATCCTGGAGAAGCCGAGGCTATCCTGGCCAGGACTCAGGTCGATGTTATGACTCTGGACATCCAGATGCCGGTCATGGACGGGGTGAGTTTTCTCCAGAAACTCATGCCTGTCAATCCCATGCCCGTTGTCATGTTGACTTCAATGAGTCCGGAGGATGGAAACCACGTTCTCAAAGCTCTCGATCTGGGTGCGGTCGACTACATTCAGAAACCAAAGCTTTCGGATATGGTGATCCTGGGACCGACCATCTGCGAGAAGGTTAAAGCCGCCGCCAATGCTCAGGTTAAGAGGAAGATGAAGACCTTTACCGCGAACAGTCGTGTCAAAGCCACAGTCGGGCATAACAGAGCGCAACATATCATCGCGATTGGAGCCTCCACGGGAGGAACTGTCGCTCTCGCTGAAGTTCTCACAGCGCTCCCCGCTGAGATCCCGCCGATCATTATTGTTCAGCATATACCACCGGTCTTCTCCAAGGCCTTTGCCGACCGCCTCAATACCCTTTGTCCCTTTGAAGTTAAAGAGGCTGAAGACGGTGATGAAGTGCTTTCAGGACGCGTTCTGATCGCTCCTGGCGGTAAACAGATGGAATTGAGCAGCAGTGGCGGGCGCCTGATCGTCAGCCTCAATGATTCAGAGCCCGTGAATCGTCATAAACCTTCGGTCGATTATCTCTTTGATTCCGTCGCCAGGATCAGCAAGGGCAAAGCTCTGGGAATTATCCTGACGGGTATGGGAGCTGACGGTGCCAAGGGTATGTTGGCTATGAAGCAATCCGGTTGCTATACAATCGCTCAAGATGAGAAGTCCTGTGTGGTCTATGGAATGCCTAAGGAAGCGGTCAAGCTTGGGGGTGTGGAACAGAGCGCCGATCTCGATCGGATCGCGGGAATCATCGAAAAGTGGGCTTCGGAACATCGATCGGTCGCTTAAACCGCCTCGGATCGATGCTTTTTGTATTCGCGAACTTCAGCCAAATCCGCATTATTATCTATAATCCGGGCCGGAATGCCAACGGCCACCTTTCTCGCCGGAATATCACCGACCCTTTTTGGGCACGAGTTGCATGAGGCGTTTGATGTCGGATCGCGTTACGAAGCCCGTAATCAGAGCGTAGGGTATAAAGAACGGGAAATAGAGGCAACGAGCCCAAAAGGAGAGGCCGATCAACTCTTGATGGAAATACATTCCGATCCAGCAAGGAAGAAATATGACAATGCAATTCCATAACAATCGTCCTGATATGATTCTCTGGGGAAGCATCAGAAGCATAGCAAAAAACACATAGGTCTCACACAAAAATGTCGCCAAACTGATAGCAAGTCCAGCACCGCCGACTCCAAAATGTTCGATACCCCGCGGGATAAGGAACCAATCGAGAGCCACATTTATCAATCCACCAAAGAGAAAAAGCATGGATAGGCGTCGGCCGCTGCTGGCGAGATAGAGGCATCCACCCAGAAATGTGTTGAGGTACATCATCAGCAGAACAGGCGTGAGAAAGGCGACCGTTCGATGCGAGGGCTCAAAGGCCGGACCGTTCAGAATCGATGCGACGAGGTCACCGAAGAGGATGAGACCCATGGCGAGCGGTAGTGCGGCAATCATGAGATTGTGCAGATATTCTTTGATGAGTGCGGTGAAACTTCCCGCATCCCGAGCCAGGGCCTGGGAGAGGACGGGGGTGACGGCATTCTGAAAGACAGGAATCAGAAAGAGGCAGATGCCAATGATCTTGTAAGCGGCTCCGAAGTAGCCCACTTCCACCTGGGTCGAGAGCTGACCGAGCATAACCATATCGATTTGCGCATAAACGCCGTTCAAAACGCCAGCGAGATAAAAGGGGAGGCTGACCTTCAGCATCGACCTCAGATAGGGCGTCTTCATTCCAGCCTGAACAAAATTGGATCGTCTCGCCAGGCGGAGGAGATAGGCGAAGCTAAAGACTTCCGAGACCAGGTGCATGGCGGCGATCGCCGCGACGCTTGGGGCCGTAAAGAGGATGATCACACTGCCCGCGACGAGGATGACTTTCACCATGACGTTGAGTCTTGAGATGAGAACGACTTCGCCAAGAATGACAAAGATTTTTTGGAAAATATCTTTTTGGAACATAAAGAAGGCGGCATAAGCGCCCATGATCAGCGTTGATGTGATCGTCTCCGAATTTTGCCCCTGCCAGAGCAAGGTTCCATACATTGCGAAACCGATGAGGACGGCCGTAAGAGCCTGCACCACGAGGACGGTCCAGAGGATGTCTTTCACATGGTCGGGTTTTGCCGGGAGCGTGCGGTTGATATAGGTCGTCAGACCTAAGGGCAGAAAGGCAAAGAAGAGACTGGCCGTCGATTCGGCAAAAAAGAAAATGCCCATTTTTTCCGGACCGAAGATCCGCGGCATGATCATCTTCAAAATGAGCGCGATGACCTGCGTGGCCCCAACCGATAAGGTCATGACGGACAGACTTTTGAGAACCGAATGTTGCTTGACCGGATCGCTCACGCTGAAACCTCTGTTGAACTGCCTACCGCATCGGCAGAAAAAAGTCAAAAACGAGCCTTTTCTTATAGAGGACAGCGAGTTTTTATCCCAGGACGCATGGCCTGGTCTTTGGTCGTTTTGAAAAAAGAGTTGCGAAGGGGATGGACGCTCAAGGCCTTAGTCTGGATGAATGCCCGGCCTGCTGGTTGAAACCTCAGTATTCTTTCAATTCTGCCGACGTTCTTACCATCAAAGACTATCGAGAGAGTCCTATGAAAGATTTTAGCGAGCAGATAGAAAAAGAACTTATCGGCGACTGGAATGGCCAAACGCCTATGCCCGATCGCATCTATTTTAGCAGTTTGCTCATTCTGGGACGCGAGGCAGGCTTGAAGCTTCTCGGCGAGCTTGACCATCGTTCGAAGTTTATACATGCGAAAGAGTACGCCAACGGCAGGTATATCCCCATGATATTTAGAGCAAAAATTTGACCCGGGCTGTCGAAGGAATAGACCGTGACTGTCACTCAGACATTTTTACAAAAAACTGACTATCCGTATATTTTTTCTAGAGTAAATCACAAAAAACAACCACGAAAAAAAATCCAAAAAAACTCATCTCTCTGTCTATAATGACAGTGAGATACATTAAGTAAAACGAAACTCAAGTGGAACGGGATGCCGGGGCAAAGAAAAAAAATAAAGAGTAAAGAATTCCGTTTCAGCGTATTTTTCTCGAAGACCAATGATCGAAGAAAACTTTTCTGTGCTGCGATCCTCTTCACGATGAGAGCGAAGCTACAATTTCGTCCTTTCAATTTGGCGAATTTTTACCTTGTTTCGTTAGCCTCGATTAGGCATAAATAAGCTATAAAATCTCCAAGCTACGAAGCATCAAGTGTCTGAGACCTGATTTCACCAAGGATCAAAGCCTTTGAACCTTGCCCTTCATACGGTTTTACGAGGGTTATTTGATGAGCAGCACCAAGATTATTCTCATGACAGGCGTTACAGGATTCCTCGGTAGCTATCTCGCGGCTGGATTCATGCGCCAGGGTTTCAAGATCATCGCACTCACACGGAATGATCCCCATGGCGATCGAACGATCGAAGCGATCAATACAGCTCTGCATCAGGATGAGTCAGGGCGCGCAATCAATTTCACCAATCAACTTGTCGTACTTCCCTATGATTTTGCCGAAGTGGCTTTGCATCATCGTGGTCTGCTGGAAGGCGTTCATGAAGTCTGGCATTGTGCGGCCGAAATGAGCTTTTCTCCCCGCAAACTCGAATCGTCCTTTCATTCCAACGTGGGCATGACGAACTATCTCTATAATATAGTCTCGGAGTTCAGTCCGGACTGTAAACGTTTCTTCTACGTGTCGACCGCTTATACGGGTGGAGCGGAATCGGGACTCAAAAAAGAAGTGCTCCATACCCATCCTCAACTTATCAATCCCTACCAGGTGACCAAGTGGAGCACTGAGATGTCGCTTGCCACTCAGGTGATGCAAGGGGCGCGTTTGCCCGTCACACTTTTTCGCCCGGCTGTCGTCATTGGTGATACCCGAACAGGCTACTATCCAGGGAGCCCCTTCGGTGTCTATATGTATTTCCAGGCGCTCAAATCAGCCAAGGCACTGGGTGCCGAGCATCTGACGATCGATCTCAATCTCGATTCGCCGCTTCAGATGGTTCCGATCGAAGTGCTCATTGCCAACGCGATGGCTCTGAGCGCGCGCGTAAGCGCCGGGACTCCCGCGGATGCTCTCGAAATATTCCATGTCACAGGCCAGGCGGTCAGCAACTCGCTCTCCCTGAAAGTGGCCAAGCAGGTGATGAACCTCAGAGTGGACATTGGGCCGCCCGAGACGACCCTCGATTATTTCGCAGACAAGATCTGCGGTTGGGTCAAACGCTTCGGCAACGGGCATATCACCTTTGATGACTCCAAGCTAAGGAAGGTCCTCGGGGATGCTTATGTTCCTACCTCTATGGGTGAAGCTGAATTTAAAACACTGTTCACCTGGTACGATCAGCATCTCACCGAACTCCAACAAAAGAAGTCTCCGAACAAGCCGCAGAAAGTAAGCTTGAAACAGGCTTTTGGTCTCAGGCTTCTCGATCGCTTCGCGACGCATAAACGCAAAGAGATGATGGCCACGCGCATGTTGAAGATTCAAAATGCATAATTCAACTTATCTTCGATAAAAAAAGGGCGTTCGCATCTGCGAACACCTT
>JACMPP010000133.1 GCA_014377445.1 Oligoflexus sp. | reverse complement strand
ACCATAATAAGTATTTCATATAATTTTCCTTGTTCGGTTTAGTCAGACCGATGCTAAGGAATCGTTTGAAAAGGTACTAGTGCTAATTTGCAGCTAACGACCAATCGTCGTGACAAAAATTCATTTTTTTCTAGATTTAATCGGGGAAGAGCAGTTGGTTTAAAAAAATGGCGTTAGAGTGCCGGCTACTGAATACTTTGAAATAAAAGCCTATTTGACACCTTCTTATTGTACTTGACGATTCAGACTGTTCATAAGCGGGTCTATTGGTGAGCTGGTATCCCAAGCAGATTTTCAGAAATGGAAAATTACTGAAATTGGGAAAACTGGAAGAATGAAAAGGAGGAAGATATTGTCAGGGCTAGGATCACAAAGTTCAGAGCAGAAATGGGGCCATCTCAAGTCCGGCTAATGGGCCGTCTTTCGACGGCCCAGCTATATTCCTCTCCAACATCAAAGCGCTGCAGCCTCGAAGGCTCAGCGGGCGAAGCTGCTCATGCAAAGCAGCCGACTCGTCGATGAATTGCGAGAACCGTAGTCAACACGTGCCGTGAAGAGATATTGGAATGATCAAAAAAATATTGTTTTTACTGATTAGTTTCATGCCATTAGATATTTCTGCAGAAGATCAGCATGCTGCGCGACTTGTCATTCATCTGCTCGATTATTTAGCGAAAGACTACCCAGGCGCTGTCAATGAGGCCGCCTGTCATTTTTCTATGGACTTTATCAACGAATCATAAGATTAATAGATCAATTAAAACTTATCGATATTTTTAGCGCCTTTCCAAAGCTCTCATTCCTGGTGAAGCCTTGGATCTTAGAAGTTGCGACGATTACAATTGAATTTGTCTTGGGGCCGTCCCTTCATTTTTGGAGCAAGTAAAATTATGGTGCCAAATTTGGAAGAGGAAGCTACGAACCTTCCTCATGTCCTCCGCACGGCTTCGTCTTATCGAATTACCGCTATCTTCAATGCAGCTGTGAAGCTCGACGTATTCTCATTGATCGAGCTGCATCAGAAGGAAGGTTTGAGTGTTGAACACCTTTCCACCCATCTCAGTATTAGCATGCGCAGCGCCGATAAGCTTCTCGGCGGTCTTTGCGCCCTAGAATTAATCCGCAAATGTCAAAGCACTTTGCGCTTCCGCAATAGCCCGAGCGCCAGTCGTTACCTTATTCGTTCCAGCAGCCAATACTTGGGCGAAGGCCTCCTCATGCTTGGCAAAATTGGTGATCAAACCTGGAGCACCTTAACCGATGTCATTCGACAGGGGGCGCCTCTCGCCGAACAGCGGACTGATCAAGATCAAGCGGAATTTTGGAAAATTCTAACCCGAGCCATAAGACCCTTGAGCGAAGCTGTGGCTCAGAGTCTATGGCGACTCCTTAAGGCTCAAGGTTTTAAAGTCGAAAAGGTATTGGACCTCGCAGGAGGATCTGGAGTTTTTGGGCACTCCTGCTTGCAATCCTTCTCTGAAGCCGTCGTCGTTCAAGTCGATTGGCCTCACGTCAACGAATCCGCGCTAGCGACTTCGGTGAGCCTCGGTGTGGGCGATCGCTTTCGGACCATCTCGGGAAGTATCTTTACTGAGCTTTGGGAACACGACGTCTATGATGTGGTTATTCTTTCCCATATCCTGCATCAAGAGTCACCTGAAGTCATTCACGATCTGCTGAAGCGAGTTGCCAAGGTGCTCCGTCCCGGAGGCAAGGTCGTCATCAACGAGTACTGTCTCGACCACGAGAAAGCGGGACCTTACTACGGACTGATCTTTGCCGTGAATATGCTCCTTCAAAACCACGGGGGCGATAGCTATTCACTGTCAGAATATATAGCGCTCTTGCAAAAGGCCGGTTTGCTTGTCGAAAGTCTGTATTCACCCGTTCCTCCCTCAACTCTACTCATAGCTGAATTACCGATCGAAAGGCCTATCCCCAGCCATGAGTCCTTGCCGTACAAAGAGGGAGCAACTGCGACCCGTGATGAGGATTATCCAAGACATTTCGCGGATGCGCGTTGGGATACTTCAGCTCCCGCCGACTTAGAGCCCCTCCTGATGAAGGCCATGCATCAGCAGCTCCGCTTTGCGAGTCGATATAACGATTTTTGGCGGGATCGCCTGTCTGAGACGCTCCTCCGCTCGCCTACGTTCACGCGTCAGCATTTGGAAATGATTCCATTGCTCGATAAAAAAAACCTGAGGCTCTTACAGCATGGCGCCCTCCTTCCGCGTATGGGCGACTCTTGCCATGTGGTGAGAGGCACCGGCGGAACCACCGGCGCTCCGGTTTCGATCAGTTGGAAACGAGCGGATTGGCAAGCAGCCCTGGAGACGATCACTCGCTTCATCGAACCCATCCGAGCTCTGAAGCCGAAAACGATTTGGAATGGCTATAATCAGGGCCATGTTTCAGGCCCCATCTTTGATGATGTCATTCGTCAGCTTGGAGCCACGTCGTTACCGAGACATTTTCGAAGTGACGATGGCAAGGCCTTGGAGGACATCCTTCGAGTGAAACCCACGGTCCTGGTCATAACGCCTCAAAGCGGAAGTGGTAAGGGTGGAAGCCTTGAAGACTTCCTTGAGATCGATCCTAATTTTATCAAGCATGCCGGAGTCAAAGGCCTCATTATCTCAAGCACTGTGCTGGCCGAGGATTTAAAGGAAGAGCTGAAGGAACAGGGAGTGACGACCATCGTCAACTTTTACGGCAGCACCGAAGCCCTTCCCGATGCTGTGTCCTGCCCAATCGATCCTCGATCCTTTCATCTCTGCCAGGGTCATGTCCTTGTGGAAGTCATCGATGCCAATGGACAGCACGTAAAAAATGGGGGGCGAGGTCTTTTAGTGGTGAGTAGAATCGGGTCATCGAGTGCGGCAGGTATCGGGCCATCGCTTGGGACTCAGCTGTTTCGCTATGTGGTCGGAGATAAAGTAAGTTACCGTGAAGGTCCCTGCGCCTGCGGTCGATCCACGGCCTCGATCTATGATATCGAACGCGTGCTCGATATCGAAGAGAAGCTTCAGGGGGGTTGCCAAAAATGGGAATAGAAAGACTATCGTCTTTCATTGCGGGGCGAGAAATAGTCCCGACTGAGGCAAATGCGCTGCAGGTCACGTCACTCGATTCATCTCTTTCTTTGCCGAGCGCGGAGACGACAAGTATTCAGTTGCGCTCGGCCTTGAGGTTTGCCGACGAGAGTCAAACGCTGTTAGCCAAGATACCGATGGCGCAGCGAATCCGAGATGCACAATTCTTGATGACCGAATATTCAAAACGTTATCCAGACATCGCCTGGGGGCTAGCCCATTTTCGGGGTTATGTCTCAGCCGACACGCAATGGATGTGTAATGTAAATCAAGACTGGGCGAAGCGACTTGAGACTTTGGCTGAGGTTATGTTCGGCTCGAGCTCGGGAACGACGGCCATACCCGGGTCAGGTGACAGCATAGTCTGGCGCTCAAAGGGCAAAGCCGCACTTTTCTGTGCGTCGACCATGGATGGTCCACCCGCCATGGTTACGATTTGCCACGCGATGCTTTCCGGGACCCATCTGATTCTTCGCCCGAGTTGGCGCGATGTGGTCACCCACCTTGCATATGAAATACTTTACAGCAACGGACTCGCGCATTACGGTCAGCTCGTTCGCTGGCAAAGCACTTCGGAACATAGCCAGAATCTTAATAAGCAAGTGCTCAATAGCGTCGCCCAATTTATGGTGTTTTCCTCCAACGAGACTTTTCGAGACCTGATCGCCGGAGCTGCGGATCCTACGACTGAAGCTTACGAAGCTATCGTGCGTCGCGCCCGTCGCTATGGAACTGGACTTCCCTTAGCCATCGTGACCCCATCGGCTGATCTTCAGAAGGCTGCGGACGAACTCATCGAAGCCGCCCGTCTCGGCAATGGACGCTTCTGCCTCTCGGCAGGACCCGTTTTCGTTCTGAGGCCATGCTACCAGGAGCTCTTAGACCGGCTGGTGAACGCCTCAAGCCAGCTTAAGGAAGGTGATTTAGCTCTCCCTACGACTCGTCTCGGCAAGATCGATCCGAGCGAAAGCCCGGCTTTAACGGAAGGACTTCGAAATTTTGGCGGCAAGCCGGCCTATGGAAGTATCCATGCACATTTTATGGACGTGATGATACTTGCCGATGTACCGACGACTAGCCCTTGCCTCTATAGCGAGTTTCCTGGGACTCTGCTCGCCCTTATCCCAGTCGATAGTTGGGAGGAGATGGAAAAACTTGCCGAAGAGGCGCTTAAGAAGAACCATCGCGAAGCCTGGACTGCAGTAACTCTGTTTGGCGACGAGTCAGAATTCCAACGCATTCAGCTCACGATAAATTCTTATCGCTTCTTGCAAACCGGGGTGACGGCAAGGGTGAAGCAGCTTCTGCCTCATCAAGGCTCATATTTCGGCTTGGATCTCGTTCGACGAACGACAATGGAGAGAAATGAGACAGGCTCATTTCTTTAAGGTAAAGATGAAACGATCCGCCTAAGGGGCCAAATAATGACCACTTCGATACTTCTCGTGCGTTTATCCGATTTTCTTCACGATGCGCTCTCTGAAATCGATTGGGGTCATTGGGAAATTGTCGAGCGATCGATAAGTTCTCTCGATCGTAGCGACCTCAGCGCTCATTACGAAGGCGCAATCATTGAATTGGCTCGTCAAGATCAAGCTTATGATCCAGCCGCCTTAGAGGTCTGTCGACGTATAAGTTTGCAGGTACCGACGGTCATAGTGGGAAGTCTCGCCTGCGAGCCGCTGGTTGCTAAGCTCATTCTCGTGGGGTCGGCCTCCTTTATGACGCCCAGCTCGTGTCGAAGAGACCTCAAAGCCTTTCTTAGCGAAACTATTATGGCACGGAGGAAATTGTATGCTGACTCAACGACAAACCGAGACAGACACCTAGCTCCGTGATGATGTAGACTGGAATCCTGTACAATCCGGCAATACGGTTGAGTAAGGGTTCACAAAATGTCCGTCGAACGAAGTCTGGTGGAGAATTCCCTAACAGAGGGGCAATCACTCACATCTTTAATTCAAAACTTCAGCCATATCTTTGATAACTGCAAAGACGTGATGAATATTTTTTCATTGACTGACAACTTGATTTTATCCGTGAATCGAGCGGGATTTGAGTCGACGGGATATACCTTGCACGAACTTCAGGAACTGCCCATCGACCGGCTTTATCCGCCCGAAGAACAGACCAAGCTCTTCAAGTCGTTCCAACGTCTCGAAACCGAAGGCTCCGCTCAAGAAAAACTCAAGATGTATGTGAAGAATGGCGAGCTTCGTGACCTTTGGCTCCGGTCTTTTATCGTCCAAACATCTCCTAAAATGTTAGCTTTGGTGCATACGATCGATATTACCGAAGAGACGAGACGGGAGCAAAAAGCCCTCACCGACTCTCGCCTCGCCAGTCTTGGCGAGACCTCGGCGATGCTGGCCCACGAGCTCACCAATGCCGTTGCTGCCATACACGCCGGCATTTATTTGCTGGAAATGGACCGCGCTAACATATTTTCAGCGACAGGGCTCCAGCGATTGGAGCGAGTGAAGTCGTCGGTCAAGCATATGGAAAATATCATCAGCAGCATTCAGCGCTATGGACGAGTTGCCAAATCTTCGAGCGCCTTCAACAGCCTGCCGAACCTCGTATCCGAGGCCTCCAACTTGCTCGGCGGTTTCCTCCACGCGAAGGGCATCACTCTCATTAGCGATTTTGCACCTGATGCTCCCTTGGTCTGGACGAATGCTGTCGAGATCGAGCAGATTCTCCTTATCCTTATGAAAAATGCCGCTCAAGCCATGGAATCATCCCCGACGCGGACGATTACGCTTAAAAGTCGGGTTGTAGAAGGAGGCGTTGATCTCACGGTCACCGATTCTGGCACGGGCATTGATGAAGCCGTGCGCGGCCGAATCTTCGCCAGTTTTATCTCCACCAAGCCCGTTGGTGTGGGAGCGGGCCTCGGTTTATCCATCGCCAAGCGCTTGGCGGATTCCAATCGAGTGAGTCTAACTTTTAGCTCGATAAGCGGCGAAGGAACGACTTTCACGCTCGGCTTTCGAGCCGACGATAATGCTGCTTATAGCCAGAAAAATCGAGACGAAGTCAAAGCTTATGCCGGCAAGAAAATCCTGCTCGTCGGTGATGGTGAAGAATTTATCGGCAAGATCCATAGCTTTCTTTTAAGTAAAGGCGCCGAAATCATCCGCGCAACCTCAGGTCAGGAAGCGCTCAAAGTCCTAGCTGTCGAGCATTTGGACGTCATAATCTGTGATGAAAATCTTTACCCCCTTGATGAGTTTACCTTCATTAGTCAGGCCAGGCTGGTGTTTGGAGGCGTAATCCTTGCCCTTTGCTCACAAAGAAAGGCCGCATTGCTTTCGCTTGAAGAGTCGAGTACCGTCGATTATATTCTGCAAAAACCATTTGATATGCAGCTGCTCGACGAGCTCTTGCAATCGACCGAGCGGATATCGTGAATTTCACAACGGAATGCTATCTCTTGCTCGAGCCGCTCAGCCTAGCAGAGAGTCGACATTGCTATGGTTTTCCTATCAAAAGGACCGAAGGGAGGGCATAATTACGTGAAGCTAGCGAAGCGGGTACTCATCATTGAAAACGATATCGATGTCGCCGAATTGCTCTTGGAAGTGCTAAAAAGCCAATTTGAAGAGATGACGATCGACTTATGTTACGATGGTCAGAGCGGATGGGATAGGATCGCATTGGCGGCAACACAGTTACAGCCTTACGACATCGTACTCTCCGATTGGAATATGCCCGGGCTGTCAGGGTTAGAGGTTTTAAAAAAGCTTCGCTTGGATTCCACCATGACGAGTGTGCGTTTTATGATGGTAACGGGACAGTCCGAGCGATTGCAAATCATTCAAGCGATCAAGGCTGGAGCCAATGCTTATGTGACCAAGCCTCTCGAGAGTGCAATTCTCATCCAAAAGATCGCAGACTTGTATTAACAACAGATCTGGAATCGTGGTAAAGTTCAATTGAATCATTGGGAAAGGCGAATCGTTGTTTATCGATAAGTTATCTGTCTTGATTGTCGATGACCTCATTGACACGCAAGAATTATTGGCTGTTTATGCAAAGATGAATGGCTTCCAGGCCTACACTGCCTTCGATGGCGTCGAAGCGCTCGACCTTATGGAAAATGAATCGATCGACATCGTGATCTCTGATCTCTTTATGCCCAAGTTATCGGGGTTAAGCTTTCTTCGGGAAGTGAGAAAACGCGGCTGGAAAACCCCTTTCGTATTTGCTACGGCCTATGCTGACAAAGATAGCACCATTCAAGCCTTCAGCAATGGGGCGTATGATTACATGCTGAAGCCGGTGAAAGCCGAGGATTTTGCCAAAATGCTCGGTCAGGTCTCGAGCTATGTGAGAACGATGGAGAAACTCGGTCCACAAGGGGCCGTGAAGCAGCTTAAAAATGCCTCCAAGTTCACGAACGTCGTCCACGAGATGCACGCGATCAAAAACTCCTTCAGCAATGAGTCGAAGGAGAAAGTCTTAACGACTGCTACGAATGAGAATCAGTGGCCGGAGCTCCGCATCGCAGCAAGCGACTTGCTCAATTCGAACCATAAATCTTTCGAGTGGCTCTTGCGTGGCAAAAATTTCAATTGGGATCTGAGTCATCTTCTTCGCGTATCCCAATCGATCGAACGTCTCTGTCTGCAAGAGGGATTGCTGGAGGCAGCCAAGCTTGCCAATGGTATGTCTGAAGCCGTGGCGCTGTTGAGATCCGAAAATCATCTTATAAACGAAGCGAGAGTCGAAGCCCTGCGCGCAGCGAATGATTGTCTCCTGGAATTTTTTGGTCAAGATCAAGCCCTGATCCCAAGCCGTACTCGGGAAATTACCGATCGACTCAAGGCTTAGTTCTTGCCGCCGCGATCAAGAAATCGCGGCCGATAACATTCGAGAGCCTGTCAGTCTCTTCCATAGATCGCAGTTCTAAGGCTTT
>JACMPP010000021.1 GCA_014377445.1 Oligoflexus sp. | reverse complement strand
TTGGAAATTCCAGTTCACGGTGCTGTAGTTCCAGGTATTGTCATTGTTCGCATCTTCCCAGGCCCATTTCATCACTTCGTCCGCATGAGCGGTGTTTGCAAACAATGCCAGTGCTGCAGCGGCTAAAATACTTTTCATCTTGTTTTCCCTATAAATTTCTTTTCGATCTGTTTAGGCCTTCGAATATCTTCGAGAATCTTAGAATTGGTACTCTTTTTTTACTCGAAACCACTCGTAATCACGAGCTATGCAAAAAGTAGTCCCATCGTACGAAGTATTTTATTCAAAGAAGAGAACGTTTTTTTGAGGAAAATACTTGGTAATTTTCGGTCTAACTATGCCAATTTAAAGGTGTAAAAAATGCGCCTCGGTCAGGCGCTTATCATAAGTTTAAATTTAAGTGAAACTTGTACCTAGAGAGCCATGTGGAAAGCTGGCATCCAAAGGACGGCGGCTTTGTTCACATTGCGCTCTGACCTATAGGATGACGTGACTGCGATGACGTCCCACCAGGCGTGAATGAAGAGGCCTTCTCCAAGCGTCCAATCCTGGCTTTGACTCAACCAGCCCAGGTAGTAACCGAAGCCGAGTTGAACCACGGGCTATTCGTTGACAAATAATGTGCAGCTGCGAAGATAGTAGCTTGTGCAAGATTTGACCAAAGGGATGACTGCCAAGATTCATAAAAGAGCGGCTGAAGATAGTCGCGAAAGAGAGCCTCTTCCGATACACCGGCGTTGTAAGAGATAACGGGATTTGATTACAATTGTTTTACTTAAATCGGAGCGTTTGCATTTGCCTTTTTGCCCATTTTCCATGACTCTTTAGGCACAGAATAGCTCTTCAAAACACGCAGTTTTTCATCTTCGATAGCTCGAAGGGAGTTCATATTGTCCATTTCAATTAAAAAATCTATTTTGCTCAAACTGAGCACCTGGATATGTGTCGCATTACACAAGTCCTATCGTTACCGCTACTTCAACAGCAACAATCGTCAGGAAGCGGAAACGATTCACGGGAAAAAAGCCTTTGTGATCGCCTCCTGGCACCAAAACTGCTTTGCTGGCATCCTGGCACATGCCGGCCAGGGTATTGCTCTGCTCGTTAGTCGCTCACTCGACGGCGAAATTGTCAGCTGTCTCGCCAGCAGTATCGGATTGAAGGCAATCCGTGGCAGTTCCAAGAAGGGCGGGCGGGAAGCTCTTGCCGTCCTGGTCGAGCAAACACACGACGGGCTTCGCTCAGCGATCACAATCGATGGTCCAAAAGGTCCAATTTTTGAGATTAAGCGCGGCGTTTTCTGTATCTCAGCCGAGACGGGTGCCCCTATTCTCCCGATGGTGGCTATTGGTGCGCGCTATTGGACGCTCCATAAAAGCTGGGACAAGTTTCGTATCCCTAAACCCTTCTCTAAAGTCGCGGTACTCTACGGGCGCCCTTTTGTAGTGACCATGCAGGAGCTCGTTGACAACTTCGAAGGCCTACAGATTCGTCTGGCTAATGAGTTGCATACACTTGAAATTCAGGCGGTTAACATGGGCCTCACTCTCCGCGCCGGTGAGTTCCCCTCTCTGCGCTCTGAAGCCGATGCAAAGACTGTGATCGCGAGCTGATCGTTCACTCGCGATTTCCCTTCGAAGTGCAATATTTTTTTCGATATTTATTTACCTGCCACGATTCACCGACAGTTACAGACCGAAGCGAAGCAATGCTAGAATTTTCGTAGGCACCTGCGTGCCCATCATCGAGGAATTCATGAACAGCCGCACGCTTCTCTTGGGTCTGGTTTTTCTCTCATCAAGTTTCAACTTCGCACAAACGCTGCAACCCATGCTGCTGACCGAATCAGGCGCTCTCCTGCCGATTCAGGCCGGGCTGACGCTGGCCATGGGGTCTTTAATTTCCGGGTTCATGCAACCACTGATCGGCAGTTTGCTCGACCAGGGGCGCGTGAAACGTGGATTTTTTCTTGTTGCGGTTTGTTACGCGCTTGGGATTTTCGGCTACTGGACAGCGTTAGCTCCGGGCTGGCAACTCGTTCTCTCCTGTTTGCTCCTGGTCATGGCCGGCATGACTTTGCGTACGATTGTTTCGATGGCGCTTATTGCGAGTTGCCACGGCGATGAACGTGCAGAGGCCTCATCCATGCGCTATCTCGTGTCCAACGCGGCTCTCGCCGTTTCGTCGGCCATAGCCCTGGTCTGCTTCAAGAACTGGCGTCAGGAGCTTTTATTGATCGACCTCGTTACGAGTTTGATCCTAGCCGCCGGCATGCTTCGCCATCTCAAAAGAAAAATGGCCGATTGTTCGAATCCACGCAGTTCGCTTCGCAAAAGCAAAGACGTCCTTCTTCAGGCGATGAAAACACAAGGTCGCCGCATCACCGGCCTCAGCATCGTAACAGTTTGCTTTTCAGCGAATCTAACCTACATTCCGCTCCTTTTTGCCAAAAGAAGCCTGGCGAATACCGATATTTCAGCAATGATACTGATGACCAATGCGATCTTTGTCATCCTAAGTGCGAGGCCTCTCCGCAAACTGACTCGCCACTGGAGCGCTCAACGCATTGGTAAAGTGGGAACCGTCCTCATTGCTTCAGGTATGTGTTTTGCGCCACTCACCTCGTCTGTGCCCTGGGTCATGGTCGGTATTCTGATCTGGACCATCGGCGAAGTCATTTTCATTCCCTGGGAACAGCTTCAGCTTTTCAATTGTTTTGATCACGCCAGCGCAGGACTTGCCGCCGGTGCCGTCAGCTTTCTCTTTTCGATCTGTCAGATCCTGGCTCCGGTTCTTTCGACGATGCTGCTCGCCATGCCCGACCCCGTTGCAGCCGTGGTTCTCACGCTCCTACCCGTGGCCGGCTACTGGATCTATCGCAGTTCCGTTCGACCTCAAATGCAGAAAGCATCGGACTACATCGATGATTCCACTGCGAAAAATGTGGCGGCTTGAGGAATGTTATAAAAGCTCTTCGAAAAGCTTTCCCAATAAGCGGATTATCCTGTCGGATTTGATTCAGGCCGTTTTATATAATCATTTGTTATCTCAGATTCTTTTTTTCCTAAGCGGATTGTATCTTATGGATTGACGCCTAACATAAGGCAATGTTCTCTACTTCAACAAAACCTGGTATGGCTACACCGGGCTTTCCGAAGATGATTCATCCTGATCCCTTCTGTTCAAAACTCATTCTTCCTCGGATGCGAGCCCTGCCTTCTGATGCATCTTGTCCTCAACTTCAGCATCCTCCTCGATATCCTCCTCCTCATCAACGACCTTGGTCAAAGCCTTGATCGAAGGCGTCAAGGGCTCGCGCAAGATTTCATCGCGCAGTTGGGCTGCGGCGGAACTCAGTTTGGGGATCTTCGCCTGCACCACCGACTGGAGATAGGTCGCGGCGCGATAGAAGAGACTCATCAAATCGCCTTGGCCGAATTTCTCATCCGTGGATTTTTTCACGATTTCAGCCCAGCTGACTCCTTTCACCCATTCGCTGATCAAAGCACCGCCGAGGGGGTTGAACTCCCGGAATACGTGGCCTTCCCGTCTTGCATTGGGCGGATCGTAGAGTTCTTCGAAGAGCTCCAGGGGGTAGAACTCCTGGAGCATCTCGTCGACTTCCTTGGCATCGAAGGGATAGTCGTATTCATCGACGATACGTGGATCCTTAAAGCGCGAGAGACACATGCTTCCCATCAGCTCCAGACCAGCGAGAAGATTGGGCACATCGATGTCGCCCCGATCGATGAGGAAGGCGAGGAGCATACCGCCCGACTGCGGGAAGTAACGGGCTATTGATCCCAGCGAGGTCAGGTGCTCGTCCTGATCGATGCAGCCGATTGTGTGCAGATGGACGTGGAGATGGGCGAGCGGACTGTTCATCTTGCTTTCAATGATGGCGTGACAGGCATCACGATGCGAGCAGGTCATGCAGGGCGACTGCGGATCCTCGGCCAGAAACTTTGAGTAGGCATTAGCCGGACTGCCGCATTCCAGCTTTTCAAGGCCGAGAGCTTTGCGTATTGGTTCCTGGCGGATGAGATTGAAAGAGATACTTTTGTTGCCGAAGCGGAGAAAGCTTTTCTCATAGAAGTTTTCGATATCGCGCAACTTGAAGCCGCGACCCAGGAGGCCCAGGAAGGTCGTGGGATCGTTTTTGAGCCTTGATTCACAATCTTCCCGCTTGGTCCCGCCAAACTTCTGGTAAGCCGCGACAGAGGGCCAGAGACTGAAGCCGACAAGGTCGCGACCTCGGCGACCCGCTCGACCTAGCATCTGCAGGACTTCGGACGCGGAGTAGGTGGTAAAGCCCATTTCGCCAGGGCGTGAGTAGTCGGTGACCATCGCCGAACGCACCGAGAAGTTGATCCCGATACTGAGGCCCATAGTTGCGACGCAAACGCGGAGCTGCCCGGCTTTCACAAGGCTTTCAACCGCCCGGCGCGCCTGCGGAGCAAGGCCGGAATGGTGATAGCCAACGCCATAGACCAGGATCGAGCGGCGCAGGTTGGGTTTGAAGAATTTAAGAGGATCCTCATCCCCCGCATCTTTCGCGAGGAGATCGTGGATCTCCTGGGCCTGCGCTTTGGGAATGGGTTCGAGCGAGCGGCACATCTCCATCGCCAGGTTTTCGCAGGAGAGGCGGCGGCCCGCATAAAGAATCGCTGGGGTAAGGCCCAGCGAAGGGATGCTGGCAAGACGACGCGCGATCTCATCGTGTTCGATTGGGAACTTCGATGGGCTCGCCGGTCTTTTCGGAAGTATGTGTTCGACCTCTTTGACCAGAAGCCATTGCTCCTGATAGTAGACGAGGTCGACCAGAGGAACCGGGCGCTCCTTAACCTGAATGAGGCGGCAACGACGATTCGTCAGGGTTTCGATCCAGGCGCAGAACTCCGGGGCGTTTTCAACCGAAGCGGAGAGCAGGAGCAGCTGACAGGAAGGCGGCGTGAGAATAATCGCTTCCTCCCAGGCACTCCCGCGACTTGTGTCCTGCATAAAATGATATTCATCGAAAATGACCAGCGAGCGACCGAGATCCGGTTCGACACCGAGCAGGGAGTTTCGGTAGGATTCCAGCGTCGCGACGACGATGGGTGCATCGAGATTTTCCTTGATGTCACCGGTCGCGATACCAACATTCTCGCGACCAAAGGTCTCGCTGAATTCTTTGAGCTTGTCATTTGAAAGGCTTTTTACCGGTGTGGTGTAGGCCGCGCGAAACGATGGATCACTGATATTCAATTCGAAGTAGGCTTCGACCACGCGGGTTTTACCAGCAGTCGTCGGAGCATCGACGACAACATGCTCACCGTTCATCAGGGCTTCGTAGGCTTCGCGCTGCCAGGGATCGAGTCTTTCGATCAAGGGAAGTTCGACCGGGCTTGGATTGCGCCGGGCGTTTTCTGCGGCAATCCTGGCTTTTTCCAGCCACTCGCGAACCGCTTCATCGGTTTTTTTCCGGGCTATGGTGATTTCTTCGCGCTGGTGCGGAGTGAGAAGTTGTTCGCGATATTCCACCTCAGGCGCTGAGCCGCCACGGGGCCCGCGTCCTTCGGCAGGTCCACCTTTGCGGCCAGGTTTGAAAAAAGGTCTCCGCGTGGGAGCGGCTTCGTCGGCTTGCTTTGGCCCCTTGCCTGTGCGTTCCTGTTGATTGTTGCTTCGACGGGAGTCGCCGCTGCTGGATTTGCGAGTTGTTTTTTTGCCTCGTTTGCTCACATCACTATCCTTTTCGCACGTGGGGGGCTGATGTCAGGGACTCAAGTGCCCGATCGATGCGCAGCTCGAGTTCTTTTCGATCGCAGTCGGTGTGAATCACGTAGTTTGCCTGTTTGACCTTCTCTTCGGTCGGCATCTGCGCTTCGAGGATCTTTTCCGCCGCTTCGCGACTGATGTGATCGCGCGCCATCACACGTTCGATTTGGGTCTCGCGTGGGCAATAGGCGACCCATACCTGTGAGAAGTCACCGGCTCGTCTGCGCTCGTAGATGAGGCTGGCCTCATAGAACCAAATGCGCGGTTTCTGAAAAAGGTTTTCGCGCTGAAGAAGTTCTTCACTTACTGCAGCGAGGCGATGATGGATGATCTGTTCCAGGGCGATTCGTTTTTCTGGGGATTTAAAAACTATATCCCTCATCTTGACCCGGTCCATTTCACCGGAGGGGGTGAGGATATCGCGGCCGAAGTAAGTCACGACTTCTTTGAAACCTTCAGTGCCCGGCAGGACCACAAGGCGTGAGGCCTGATCGGCGTCAATCACGACAAAAGCCCGCTGACGCAAGCTTTCCGCGATAGTCGATTTTCCGGAGGCGATGCCGCCGGTGATCGCGATGCCCCATTTTTGACTAAGTTCGTTAAAGTGCATAGGGGAGCCCTCCGCGTTCATCGTAATGGAGAACGGGGCGGCTGTCGATCGGAAGCGGGCGGGGTTGGGTTGCTGCAAAAATGAGATAAGGAAAACAGCCGGCGAAATTCGTCGGCTGCCCATTGCGTATTGGATTTAAAACCGACTTATTCCTTGCACTCACCCGGAAGCGACTTGATCCACTCGGAGATCAAAGCCACAGCTTCCGCATGAACCATTCCCTTGGCGAGCTCTGGCATTTTGATGGCCGCTTTGGTTGATGCAAGACGTTCAAGCAGGAGCGATTTTTCGGGCTTGCCCGGGACGATATCAAAGAGTGTACCGCCCGCGCCGCGGCCCGCTGCGATCGGAGGCTTGCAGAAGCCGAAGTTTACGTCTTCCGGATGGCCCATATTCAGGTAAAGACCCGAGGTGCTCGCTTTGCCGACAACGCTATGACAATGCGCGCAATTGATATCGAGGTAAGTCTTGGCCCGATCCGCGAGAGAGCCTGAGCTTGGGTCGTTGTAGGCTGGGAATTTATGAACCGATGTATTGTCGCTGGGAAGACCGGCAAGAACACCCGCATTCGAGAGCGTGGTCAACTGATTCTCATTGCTGAATTCATTGTGACCATTGCGATTCAAATAGCCGGCTTTCACACCGATGGGCTCGCCCTTCGCATGGCAACCGGTACATTGAGCGAGGTTCGGCACGCGATAAGCATTGGACACGATCTGATGGCTGGCATTCATCCAGGTGACATCGACCTTGGCTCCGCCCCGTTTAAGCGCAGCTTCCTGCCCATTCCAGACGTAAACGAGACCCTTCCAACCATCGGCGCGATGGATCAGAAGGCGCGTCTCTGCCACTCTTCGAAGACCTGTTTGCTGATTGGCTTTCTCCGGGAAATAGAAGGTCTTGGTGATAACGCCGCCGACTGGAATATCGAAAGCCTTGTCGGCTTGATAAGTCATCTGCATGCCGGCTGGTATAAAGATCGTGCGATCCTTGCTTGCGTAGTCCGAGAAAAGAGGCGTCGTGAGGTCATAGGAATAACCGCCTTCATTCGCGCCGGATAGCGCATCGCCGGGATTTTTGAAAAGGCTGTAGTCGCTCAAGCGTGGGCAGTCGACTTCAAGAGCGCCCCAGTTTACGCCTTCATGGGGCGCCGAGCAGAGGGCGGTGACTTCTTCGTCGGTATGAGTATTCAAGACAAGGGGTGCGGGTGGGACTTCCGCCAGGACTACCTCATTCAACACGGGGCCGGTGCAGTTATGCGTCTCGAGACTGCGATCCATTTTACCCGGGATCGGTGACCACCAGAGTTTGGTCCAGAGATTCATGTTCCCGAAATAACTTTTGTCGCCACCATCCTGATCGTTGTTGCCGATGCAGATTCTTTTGTCGCCAACGAGTTTCGCTTCGGTGGCATTGCCGTCCGGACCGAGATTGCCGAGGCCATCATAGACGATATGCGGAATGCGGTTGGGAAAGCTGAGCGCCGCGGCCACGATACCGAGTTGCTTTGTACCTTTGATCGGATTCTTCCCTGCGTTGCGCAGGGTATTGTCATGGACGTAAATGCTTTCAGGCATCGCGTCGTAGCTCAGGTCTTCAACGACCCTCTCGGTGATGAGGTAGCTCGCAATCGCAATGCTGGTCGTGTTGTGGGAATCGATGCTGTTGCTAAAGATCTCGACATCGTCGTTGCCGAGTACGAGAATCCCTGTGCCTTGCGGGACTGTCGATACGCTATTGCCAGGCGCTGCAAAGTTGGCAAAGTTATTGGAGTAGATCACGTTGTGAAAAACGCGTGTTCCGTGGCCGCCCTGCACCTGAAGGTTCGGTAGGTTGAAGACGAGAATGCCGCCCGTGTTGTTCGTCACAAAGTTGTTGTAAACGTCAGCATTTTGCGAGTTTTCGATCTCGATGCCTGCGACGTTATACTCAGCGCGGTTGTTGCGGACGATGATCTTGTGCGATTGACCGACATACACACCGGCATCCGAAGCGCCGATAACGACGTTGTCTTCAACCAGGACGTTCGAACATTGAACCGGATAAATTCCGTAGCCGCCATTGTCCTTGTTGCCTTTTTTGGTCCACTCGACTTTCGTGCGACGAACGGTGGCGCCATTCGCGCCAATGATCTTGATGCCATCGCCCGGTTGATCCACAACACCCAGATCTTCGATCGTTGTATGATCCGCGGCTGCATAAATTCCTTGAGCGCCGACAGCATTTTCTGTGTAGACGAGGACGGTCTTATCCATCCCCTGGCCCTTGAGCGTGATGTAAGGCGTGTTGATCGTCAACTCACCCTGCATTGGGAAGCGACCAGCCGGTAGCTCGACAGTGTCACCCGGTTTGGCCGTGACAATGGCTTCCTGGGCATCGAATTCAAAATTTTCACTGGCGGCCACGGTCAAGACTTTGGCCTGGGCCATCGTAGGAATGACCAAAGCCAGTAAGGCAGCGAACGCGAGCCCGTGTCCGGTATACTTTGACGAAAACCTCATGACGTACCTCTCGGCGCAGTTGCGTTGGAATAAGTCTATTTTTTGAGCGAATCTTGAAACGTTCATAGCGCGACGAATCATCATTGGCAAGAATTAAGCGTAGTCGGATTGTGCGAGAAGGTTGGGGGATAAAGTTCGCTGGATTATCGAAGAAATTATGCGAGGTCTGACGTATCAGGCTTACTTAAAGTCGGCGTTGAATGTGATGGATTTGTTGTCTTCTGTAAGTTCTAAACTGCGGACGATAGCCTCAGCATCATGACTCACAGTAACCTTGTAGGCTCCAGCCTTCAGATTAATTTGCAGTGAATGTTTGGCCATAGGTAATTCGCGTCGGCGGCCGCCGGATTTAACTTCTTCGATTACGACAGTCGAAGGAATTTTATTGGTTTGGATCGAGAGCTCAACAAGTTCCGCCTGCTTACTAAGCGTGATATTTATTTGTCGCATTTCGCCGGGCCTAATCTGGATCGCCTGTTCTTCGGTTTTATACCCTTTGCGTTTCAGGCGAAGCATGTAGGTGCCTGGATCGAGACGAATGCCCTGGGCGCCGAATTTCTTCTCGTTGGTGGTGCCTTGCATCTTGCCATCGAGGTAGACTTCGGCCGCTGGAAGAGCGGCGAGGCGAAGGAGGCCTGGCTCGTTGGGATTGCCTGGTTTCTTGGTGGTTTCAGGAACAGGGTCGTTCGCCGGCTTTTCGCCACCGAGCGAAACGGGTGTCGCCGGTTCTGGTTTGCCGGGAGTCGGTGCGGGACTGGGTTCAGCCTTGGCAACAACTGCTGTCTTGGGCGCAAATATCGATGGCTTCACAGTGGGGGCCACTACGGTCTTGGGGAGTTTGGGTTTGTTCTTGCCGTCATTGGTCTGGACGACGTTTGGAGCTTCAATCGGAGTTGCCGTAGTCTGAGGTCCTGAACCAGGACCCGGCGCTGGCGTAGGAGCTGGAGACAGGGTTTCTTCGGGCTTTGGAGCTTCAGGAGTGGGGGCAGGGGCTAAAGCCACCTGTTCTTCAACCTTTGGTTTCTTGGGCTGACGCGCGACTTCACCAGAGCGAATGCCGTCGCGTTTCGGAATCTTATTCAACAATTTATCGCCACCCAGAACATAGGCCAGGATCGCTGCTGCAATCAGGACAAAGAGAGTGATGATGCCGAAGTTTCCCTTACCCGATTTTTTATCGTCGCCTTCAAATTCGCGATAATACCCACGCTGCTGCGTGGTGCGGTGACTGGATTGCGGTGTTTTCGGAGGCTGAGTGTTGCTCCGCATCGGCGATTGAAAGTTGCCGCCCGTCTGCTGTCTTTGTTTTTGAGGCGCTACAGTTTTGATCGCAGAATCATTCGCCTGAGACTGGGCTCTTTGTTGATTCTGCTGCGCTTGATTGAGAGTTAGATTCTGATACTGCTGCGCCGAATTTTGAGCCGCCTGTTGCTCCTTTTGCAAGACTGGCGATGACGCCACTTTGGGCTTCATATCCTCGACAGCTTTTTCTGCTTGCGCCAATGCCGCTGCGGCCACGGCTGCTGCAGCCTTGGCTTCACGCATGGGGGCAAGGGTCGGCTCGCCGCCTTCATCGATAATCATGGTTGACGTGGGTTCTTCCTGGAACTCACCGTCAGGGGATTTTGGACTGAGATGATCGATCATCGCCGCTTTGTCAGCCACTTCCATCTCTTTCAACTGGTCTTCGTAGGATGCGTGGTAGCGCGTGATCTTGGAGCGGAACGTCGGAGACATCTCTTCCGAGGGAACCGCCACGGTCGCAGGACCCTTGGGTTTGGAGGAGATAATATGCGACAGACGCTCTTCGAATTTCGCTCGATTCTGTGAGAATTCTTCGAGTTCGGTACGGCTTTCACGCATCTGGCAATTGGTCAGGAACATGTCAAGAGCCTGGCCCAATTCCGCCACGGACTGATAACGCTCTTCCTTGTGACCCTGCATGCCCTTGACGATGATTTGATTCAAGGCATAAGGCAGATCGGTAATAAGCATGTTAGGTGGCGTATAGCGGCCGACCATGATGCGGTTGATCACTTCCGCCGTCGTCTTGCCGACGAAGGGGAGGGAGCCTGTGATGATTTCGTAGTAGAGCACGGAAAGACTGTAAATATCCGCTCTGTGATCGACATCCGTGCCGCGGATCTGCTCGGGGGACATGTAGCTCGGTGAACCCATGAAGATACCCGTTTGGGTGGCGTTCACGCGGCTGACTTTGGCGATGCCGAAGTCCATGAGCTTGATCTGGCCGTTGGCCAGCATCATGATGTTTTCGGGCTTGATATCGCGATGCACGATGTTAAGCTTGTGGGCTTCGTGCAAAGCGCGGCAGATCTCACGGGTGATGAGGGTCGCCACGATGAATTGCAGACGTTGTTTGGAAAAGGGCTTCACGTATTCCGCGAGGTCTTCGCCATAAAGGATCTCGGTGACCATCCAGAGCTGCTCGCTGTCGAGGCCCGAGAAGTCATAGACTCGAATGATATTGGGATGGTCAAGGCCCGACACGGTCTTGGCCTCGAGAAGGAAGCGCTCGCGGATATCGTTGTTGCGGCCTAGATGGGGGTGGAGGATCTTGATCGCCACCCGACGTTCCAGCTTCTCATCCATCGCCGAATAGACAGACGCCATCCCACCCTCACCAATGAGGGCTCTAATGCGATAGCGCTGGCCTATCAACGTCTCTATCATTCGATGGTCGGTCCCTATACCCGTCCTGAAAGATTTGAGGTCTTACAGGGATGGAGCCTAAATTAGGTCTAAGAGGGGTATCGGTGGCCAGGGGAGGATTCTTTAATTATGGAGGTCAGGGAGGGCGACCCTAAAAGCAATGATTTCGAGAGAGGTTACCGATTCTTACAGAAAAAAAAGGGACCTAGATATTGGTCCCTTAACGGTCACTCAGAGGTCGTGGGGCATAAGATCCCGATAGGACCGCATTTTCTGACTGCAGGAGTAGAATCGCAGCGAGGAAACCCTACTTGTGTAGAGACAGGCGTAGGATTCGATCTGCTTGCCGAAGCGACTCTTCTCAAGGCTGGTTCGCATAAGCTCACCCCAGACTGGGTGAAAAGCTTTCTCTCTGGCAGAAATGAGTTCCTTAATCGCTTTGTGCTGGATCTCAAGGAGATCTTCCTTGACCTTCAGCTCGGCACGAAGCTCGCCAACGCGGGTGAGGAACTTGCTCTCGTCCATCTTCGCCTTTTTCTGATTCTTCTGCCGACGCTCGAGATTGGAAATATCCGATCGCAAAGCCTGAGCTTCGGTCGTCAACAGCTCTTCGCCCCGGATCGCATCCGTGATCTTTTCGAACTCAGGCTGCATTTTTTCGGTCGTTTTAAAATCGTCATACAGCTCTTCGACGACGAGAAAGGTTCGCCAGTTGAAGAGTTCCTTTGAGCGCATGATGTCGCCGTAGATATGATCGCCGCAATAGAGGATCTGGTCACCCTTTTGGGCGGTTAATTTCTCGAACAAAATCGCGTTGCCGCCGTGATAAACCTTCTGCGGAACCAAAGGTCCGCGATGCAGACGGAGAAGGCCGCCCTGATCGGTCATGACCTCGTAAAACGGGTTGGAGCCGGTGAAGAAGTTGGGCTTGCCGGCGCTGACGATGATGTACTCAAAGTAGTCCTGCCAGTGCTGGAATTCTTCATGCTGATTGTCGAGCAGATACTTCATCACTTCGTTGGTGTAAGCATAATCGGAGTTGGTCAGGAGAAAGAGTTTCTTGCCGCCATCGATCAGTTTTACCAGGGTTTCCACGATGTGGGGATCGCGGACGATGTACTTCGAAGGCTCCATCAAAACCTTAGTCTTGATCGAACCGTCCTGATGCGAAAGATCGATCCACTCGCGCAGGTCTTTATAGACCTCGCCGAAGGTCTTGTTGATCTTGCCGGGGTTTCTTCGCATATAATCGACGATTTCAATGTAGAGCTGCGTCTCGCTTAGGGCAAAGAAGGTGTCGACAGTCAGGAAGTCGTCAGCCTTAAAACCTCTGGAATTGTAGAGTTCTGAGCGTGCGGCTTTGTCGAGCTTCAAGTGGCCGTGAAAGGCGACCTTCACATATTTATGGGCATCGACCTTAAGCAGGTTGCCCCTCTCACGATCGACGAGCAATCCCCGGATCACGAAGTTTGGATCGAATTTGAGGGACGCGAGCTCTTCGGGGTAGCCGTTGGCGATAAACTTCTTCAGCGTTTCATGAAACGCGAGGTTTTCGAAATTCACGCGGTTATAGAGGACCAGAGTGTGATCCATATCGAAACCGAGTGACCGTATAGAGCCCATATTGAGAGAGCGGTTGACGAAGATTTTTTGATGCTTTTTCAGCTTTTGCATAAACGTAAATTTTCCTTAGATCGGGACGTGCAAATCAGCGATTGTTCTGCGGCGAGTCAAACTTAAAGCCCACCTGGCAATAGCTCTTGCCATCTTTGGTCAGAAAGGACTGTTGGTATACGACTTGGCCCGCGACTTCGCTGTGGAGCTTGCCATCCATGTAGATCCGCATCTTCTCGAAGCGACGACCGGCGCTGTAGAGCATGCTCTCGACCGGTGTTCGGAAGGAGAGTCCGGTCGAGGACATATCGAGAAGGCTCTTGCGCAAGATGGTTTCCTGATCGAGGGGGTTGATGACCTCGAGAAACGCCACATCCTTGGTGCCGAAGTTGAATCGCTTGGCGTTGCGGTTGTCCTCGATGAGCCGCATGTTGTCGAGCGGGTAGAGCAGGTGAATACCGTCGGTCGTGACTTGATCACAAACAAAGCGGATCGATTGAATCTTCAAATAAAACTGTTCCGAATCCATCACGCGCGCGATGTATTCGGGAGGGATCGAATTGAACAGGACGACTGAGCGACTCCGGATGGAATGCACCTGGGTCTGGAACACGACTTTCACCTTGTTCGCAGAAAAATAGACCAAAGTCTTTCTTTGGACCGACTCACGTATGAGTTCCATGGTTGCATCATCGACACTCATCAGAAGACTCCTCGCTGCTCAGCCAGTCCAACGAAAGGTTCGATATAACGCTCAACACCGAGAAGATTCGGGAAAGCGTGGGTGAAGATAAACAACACCTCGACCTTGTTCTCATTATATACGACTAATTTATCATTCTTTCGGTCATCGTACCTAAAAATCGCCGCAAAAGATTGTTGCGAATTATTGACATAAGAAGCGCCTGCCGCAAATTTCGTGATCTGATCGATTCTTTTGCAGGTCACGGCATTGCCACTCGTGTCTGCAAAGTCGGTTCCAACATCGGTACAGGACGAGGAGCGAATGACCTGGGAGCTAAAGTCATCGGCCGCCATGGAAGCGGCGATGGCGAAGTGGAAGTTCTGGAAGAGGCGGAACTGAATCTGTCCTGCGAATCCGGTCTCCGTGTAGCTCTCCCAGTAATCGTTGTAGAGATAACGATGCTGATAGGCCTCTTCCTTCAGCTTCAAGTCCAGGAACGAGAAGTGGCTCTCGTTTTGGAGGGTGTAGCTGAAAAAAGGTGACTCACTCGTACTGGAGATATTATATGATTTGTAGGAATAATCGTCCTGCTCCCGATTGAGATGTTTATCAAAAGTCAGGTAAAAACGCAGTTTATGCTGCGGATGGTAGAGATATTCGATCCAGGGCACAAAGAGGGTATGGATCCCGAGATCAAAGGATTTACGAATCTCAGGACGCTCCGGAGCCGGAAAGAGATCCGATCCCGCGCGAATATAGGTCCAGTGCCCGTAACCACCAAAATTCCAATGGCCCCGGCTGCCTTCCGTTTCGACGAACAGGCGGTGACTTCGTTCCATGAGATCGGGACGGAAGGGAAAGTATTGGAAGTCGCCCGGATCCTTGGAATAGGTGTCCATGCGCTCGCTGTCGGAAAACCAATTCTGCGAGTAGATGTAACCGGCATGGCTCTGGGTGCCGGTGCCCTTGAAGGGGCCGAGGATAAAGCCGGCCTGGGTCGTCAGAGCATAAGTTTCGTAGGCCGCTCCCGTCTGGACGATCGGGAGTCCATTCCGGTAACCCGGGTTGGATCGTTCACCGCGCAGATAGTCGTAACCGATTTCGTAAAACCACATATGCGGTATGGAAACGAGCGCGAGCGGGTTGGTTTCAAAATAACTCGCTTTATACTGAGCCCGTCGACTGCCTGCTACCTCTGTGTGTCCAGCTTCTGTCAAATGTTCTTTGACCGAGGCGATCTGTTTTTCATAACGACCGGCTGGAAAACGTTTGTTATAGTCCTCAATGTTCTTCTGGGCCGCAGAAGCATCACCTTCTTCAAACTCGATGACTGTCAACTCAAAGAGCGCGTCCTCTGCAAATAAATCTTTCGATTTGGCCTGTTGGGCGAGCAGTGTTTTAGCCTTTTCAGACTTTCCCAGTGCATCATAACTTAGAGCCATGTAATATCGGCGAAGAGATCTCAAATCACCTTTCGGTTTGGCTTTTGAAAGAGTCGTCAATGCGAGTTGAGCCTGTCCCGTGTGATAGTAGCTCGCACCAAACCAAACCCAGGCATCCTGATCGTTAGGATGTTCACGCAGGTAACTGCGAAGGAGGGCCAGTGCCGTAGGATAACGCTGTTTTGTAAATTCTTCTTGGGCTGGTTTCAGAGCTTCCGCATCACGATCTTGAGCTTGCAAAGGCGCGAGGGAGAGAAACGAGAAGGTCACGGCATATATCAGCAGGCTAAGCAGTTTAGCATTCATAGTTTCCGCATGTTCCATATCGACAACAATCTTGCATGAAGGACGTCATGCAGAATCAGTTAAAGATCAAGGTAGCCGGGATCCATCTGGCAGGTCCCAATTCGACAAAAACGACCCTTGTGATCATGACAGGTCACCTGGGTGAAGGCAACTTAAAGATAGCCGGCATTTACGACCGTATGGGCACTATCAACAAGCTGTTTTCGGACGATCGACTCTACGATGTCCTGCGCAGCGAAGCGCCCGATCGAGTCATGATTGATAGCCCTTTAACGGTGCCGCCTTGCGTCGCTTGCACCCGTGCAAGTTGTCCAGGGGTCAACGCTTGCGATGACATCGCTGTTGCCTACATGCAAAAGCTGGTGGAGACGCAGAGTGGGAAAAAGAAGAAGAAGCCGATGAATCCCCAGACGCAAAGAATCTGGGATGTGAAGGAGTGGTATGAATGGCATCCATCTCTTCAAGAGCCGACTTATAGCGCAAATAAGGCTCCACTCGTCGTTCGTTCGATAACGCTGCAAAGACGTCTTCGCAGCTTGGAAGAGCCCATACAGCTTTTCGAAACTTCGATTCCGCATGCCTTGTCATCATTCGTTGAGCAACTTGAACTGCCGCCGGAGCTTGGGTACCAATACCGCGCCTTTGGTATTGGCCGGGAGCAGCGACAAAAACTCGTGCGGGGGCTCATGAAAGCAGGGGTGGTCGACGGTCACATGATGGGGGAAGTCACGGCCTCTGTCGAGACATTCAGCGCCTTTATTGCGGCTATCATGGCTGGTCTCGAGCTTAAGGACAAAGTCTCGAGGCCGGAGAACGCGTTTTTCACGGACCAGGGTTGGGTCTTTCTCCCCGAGCTCGAGGGTGGGTCACCCCCCGAACAGCCCGTCATAAACTGAGTGTCCCCCAACTTTCCATAAACTCATGATAAGAGCGGGCATCCCGCTCTTTTTCATGGGATCTCCAAGGGCTTTTTCAAGCTTCTCTCTTATATACCAGCCACTTCCGACCGATGCAGGACCTCAGGAACTAGTGGGGTGTATCTTGCGTATAGAAATGTTCGGCGCCACAGACATGGGGCGGGTTCGAAAGAACAACCAAGACAGTCTATTCTTCAACGCAGAGTTGGGGCTCCTGATCGTTGCCGATGGAATCGGTGGACGTAAGGGTGGGGAAGTCGCGTCATCGCTCGCGGTGAACGGCATCAAAGAAGCCTATCTCAACTGCGAAAGCCTTCGGCATGAGGAAGTTGAACCCTTCCTGATTCAAAGTATCGATCACGTTAATAAAGAAATTATCACCAAGGGCAACGGCTCACCCGTCGAAGGCATGGCCACGACCCTGAACTGCATTCTCTTCGTCGGTGAAAAAGCTTTTATCTGTCACATGGGTGACTCGCGGACCTATCTCTATTTCAAAAACAATCTCTGGCAACTCACCCTCGACCACAACGTGGAAAACTACGTGGAACGCGGTTGGCTGCCGGATGGAACACTGGCGGCGAATCCAAAAAAGGGCGCTCTCGTGCGCGCTTTGGGCCTATCCACTCAGTGTGAAGTCGATATCTATGAGCTCAAACTTCAACCCGGTGAAATCCTCCTGACCTGCTCGGATGGTCTCTCGGGTATGGTCAACGACAAGAAGATGCTGCGCATCATCAAGGAATACGAAGACCGCCTCTACGAACTTCCTCAACGTCTGATTCAGGAAGCGAATGAGGCCGGTGGCCAGGATAATATTACTGTTGTGATTTCACACGTGGCGAGGGATTGATGGAGCGTCTCTACCTCATCCGCGTCGGCATGGAACGCTTCTTAGGGCCTTTCACCTTAAAACAGGTGCAGGAAGCCTATCATAAGATGCAGTTCGGCCTTCAGGATGAGATTTCTGGATCGCTGAGGCAATGGGTGACTTTCGATAATATCGAAGGCATTCGTCGTCATTATCCAGAATTGGTGCAGCTCATCCATACCGAGATGATGTCGGGTTGGGGAATCACCGTCGCTCCAACGACCGCTGTACCCAACGCCCGAATGCGAATGGGCGGCACAGGATTCAATCGTCCGCCGCAATCCAAAAATTGGGTTATCGCGGTGGCCTTTGTTTTGATTCTCGCCGGACTCCTGGCCTTTTTAAGCTATCGTGATGGCGAGTGGGTCAATCCCATAGCCTATCTCAAAGACCGCTCCTTCTATCAGGCCAAATCCTATCTTGGTGATCGCTACAATCCACGTTTTGAAGGGTATATGGATCGCAATCGCCATGAGATCACTCAGCAGATGAAGAAGAAAAAGGGCTTCAACCAATGGTTGCCTTACGTCCGTTCCGTAGCGTTTTCGAAAGAAGGCCGTTGGGATGGAATATCGATGAAAAAGCTCAAAGGGAACGCGGATGCCTTCCTGCCTGCGGATTGTTCCGTGTCCGCCTGGGATGAACGTTGGCGCGAGTCGCGACCGGATTGGCTTGGCTTCCTCGAAGGCCGCCGTATGCCGCGCGAAGAATGGTCCCGTATCCTCATGATGGACACGCACTGGATTAAAAATCGCTCGCCGATGGCGGGTTGGATGGAGCCGGGTTCTTATCACGAAGCCTGTCTGCGCATGGCCTTGAAGTCTTTGGTGAAGCTCACCAACGAAGATTCAACCGGCGATGGCAAAGTACTCCTTTCCCGCCTTCGCTGGCAGCTCGGCGCAATCGTCGGCACTTCGCCGACCGAAGAATATGAGATGTCGGGAACACTCTGGGCCATGAGTTGTCTGGAAGATGCCCACCAGGCCGAAGATCTCAAGAACTGCTTCAATTCGGTCAAGGTCCGTGGTCCGTGGCAGGAATTCTTTGAAGCGATGATACTCGTGCGCCGGATGTCGCTTACTGCAGCGGAAGCCACTCAATTGTCGGATCTGTCGCTGCGCGAGCTGCAGAATTTTATAAATCTGTTTACGCCCGAAGCGACGGAACTCTTCCTCGAGTACGAAGAGGAAATCAAATTCTACCAGGAAATTATCGCCCAAAAAGGCAATGTAAAAGCCGCCAGGTCGATCATGCTGAAGAAGTATCCCAGCGTCCATTTTGAACCCTGAGGATAAAGTCTGAATGCAAAGAACTCTCTTAGTCTGGCTCCTCTTATTTGGCACTGCGGCGGAAGCCGGGGTTCCAAACGCGCGTCAGAAATTTACTCAACTCGCGGCCGAGAGTCCGCAAAACGGTGCCGGCAATTCAAATGCCGCGAATAGCAGCAACACGGCTCCGAATGCCGATAAAGATAAAGTGAAGGATAAAGGCAACTCCGCGAAGCCATCTGCGACCGATTCTTCAAATGCCAAGGAAACGCCCGAAGCAAAACCCTCGGCTCCCAAGCCAGACCCTGATCCGGACTATCAGGCAGCCTTGGAGCATGTGCGCGCCAAGCGTTACTCGGAAGCCGGTAAAATTCTTAAAACCATGACCAAAGACGATCTGCAGAAAAACAAAGCGTCGCTTTTGATTGGTACGATCTATTACCAAATGAAGAAGCTGAAGAAGGCGAAGAAGTATTTCGATCGTGTCGAAGAACCCGTTCTGTCCAAGGCCACCGCCTTTGCCTACGGAGCGACCTACCTCGAGTTCGAGGATTATACCAAGGCCCTAAAAGGCCTTCGTGCCAATCTGAAATTGAAAGGCCCGAATCGGTATTTAACCCGGTTTAAGGTCGGTGTTTGTTATTACAAACGCGCCCAGTATTCTCGCGCCGAACGCTATTTTGAAGCGATCAAACCCAAGACCTTGCCAAGGACTGCACGTCTCGAACGCCAAAGATATCTGGCCGAGATCCGGCAGAGACATGACGAACTTCTCTCGAGCTTCGGTATGAACGATGGCGATGTGCGCAGTCTCAACGGACTGCCCGCAGATTTTGATGGAGGCTCGATTGAGGACGACTGGTCCAATACTCAGACGGCTTCGAATTGGGGGCTCCGGTGGAAACCTGCTGCCTTACTGAAGCAGGAAAGCAACCAAAGCCTCAACCGAGCTCACGGACGTGATAGCTCGGATTTGATCGTTCATAAGGTCGGCACCAAGGCCTGTGCCGGTGGCGATCCCACCGCCAAGACTTTCGGCAGTCTGGAGTTTGGGTTTGGCTTTGCCGGATTCGATGTGCGGACCGAACAAAGTCGATCCTTTGTTTTGCCTGGTATCAGCGGCGAATTTCTGGGTGGGGAAAAGCAGTGGAGTTCGGAAAAAAATATCTATGTGGGCTTTCAGCCTCTCCTCAGTTTTGAACTGTCGCCAGCGATCCATGCAGAACTCGGTGCGGGCTACACGGGATTGATGCCTCAGGCCAAGATCAGCCGCAGTTGGGGACAGTCCGAGGTTTTCACCCGGATAAGAGCCGAGGGCAAGGAGCTTGACGGTGGGGTTGAAATTGCTTGGCAGCAGCCTTTTGATGAAGCGAAGCATGACCTCGCCAACGACACCCTGGTGAAGGCGGATATCAACCAACGTTTGGGTGACATGAGTCTGCGTTTGAATGTTCAGGACTGGCGGAGCGACAACACGCAATTCACAGCCTTCGACCGCAATCGCATGATGCTCCTCGACGGCCGTTTTAAGTATCACCTCGGCTTTGAATCCGAATCCAAACTGGGTGTATCCGGAGCGATGACCTTTGGCGAGATCGGTATCCGGGCATCCTACGACTTCACCACACGGAAATCGAAGGATCCTTTGGAACGGCTCGATCCCGTCGATGATCCGGAAACCGTCGCGAAGGAATCGAACAAGAGGATGTTTGCGGTCAGCTTCCCTATCTGGGATGCCATCAATATCATAGCTGCGGCCGGTACACAGAATTTATCGGGTTACACCTATCGTCTTCGTGATTCAGCGACCTCGGCTGTTACCAAAGAATATTCGAGCGATGTGAAACAGACCCTCGTTCAACTGGGTATGCAAGTGTCCCTGGTAGACTGGATCAAGGTCCGTCTCAACTATGCTGTAGAAAAAAACAGCTACCTCAATCGCGAGGCTCAGGATGATGCCTTCCAATCGGCCAATCCCCGGACCAATGAAAATTCGCTTATGCATGTGGAGTTGAGCAAGAGCTTCTAGTCCAACCGCTCGTCAAAACCTGGCTACGTCAAATAAGGTTTGGCCTTTTGCAAATCTACAGCCCCAATCGAAGCCAAAGTTCTACGCCCTCTTTCGCCCCTCTCTCGGGCCAGCCCTGCTTTGCAAAAAATTTAGGCCTCAAGGCAGTATCTCTACTTACTTGCGAGCCCTAAATCGAAGGCGTATCCTAAGACCAGAGAGCGCCAGAGCCCTGAAAGCCTGGCTGGAAGATGCATTGGGTGTCATAGGAGGAAGCCGCCGTGGCGGAAGCTTTAATAGGTTTGCAACCGAGTCTCGTCTGGAAACATTTCGGCGCGATCGCAGCGATTCCAAGGCCTTCTAAACATGAAGCCGCTATTGCCCGTTATGTTCACGAAGTCGCGACGCAGAACAGCGTTGAAATCAGGACCGACCGGGTCGGAAATATTTTACTCACGCTGCCGGCGTCGCCCGGGAGAGAAGGAGCCCCTTCGGTTTGTATGAAGGGGCATATGGCTATGGTTTGCGAGAAGAATTCTTCAAGCAAACACGATTTTCTCAAAGAAGGTATCCACCTGCAAAAGGATGGGGATTCCATTCATGCTACAGGCACAACACTCGGTGCGGACAACGGAGTTGGTCTGGCTGCAATGCTGGCTCTCATTGAAGATAAGACTTTGATTCACGGTCCACTTGAGTTCCTGCTGACCGTTGATGAGGAAACCGGTCTCACCGTTGCGAAGAACCTCGATGCGACAATGGTCAACAGTCGCATCCTTCTCAATCTCGACAGCGAGGAGGAAGGCGCGCTCTATATAGGCTCTTCAGGTGGGCGCGACACCAATGCGAAATGGGATCTACAGGTCGAAGATCTCCCCGAGAAGATGCAGGCCTTCAGCATCGCCATCAAAGGACTCAAAGGCGGGCATTCCGGTCTCGATATCGATAAGCAGCGCGGCAATGCGATTAAAATCCTTGGTAGATTCTTACTGGAAGTCGAAAAGCTAGGTGTGCGATTGAGCAGTGTCTCCGGCGGCAACAAACGCAACGCTATTCCCCGCGAAGCCATCGCCTATGGCTATATTCCCAATTCAAAGTGGGTGGAGGCTCAGGAGCGTTTTAGAAAATTCACCGAGCAGGTGAAGGCTGAATTTCACAATGCGGATCCCGGACTTCAAACGGAGTGGATGGGCGAGGGGCTTAAGAAGGGTAAAGTCTTCAAGAGAACGCTCCAGAAGAAACTGCTTCGTATGATCGATGCGATCCCACACGGCGTCATCAAGATGAACCACGATATTCCTGGGCTCGTGCAGACCTCGACCAACTTTGGTGTTCTGAATACCGGAAGAAAGCTCATAACGCTCTCAACAGCGCAACGTAGCTCTGTGGCGACCGAACTGAACTATGCCTCGCACTCTGTCGCTTCGCTTCTTCATCTCGCCGGGGGTGAAGTGGAGACATCGGCGGGTTATCCTGGGTGGAACCCCAATCTCAAATCTCCAGCATTGCAACTTGTTGCAAACACTCATGAAAAGATCTTTCATAGGCGGGCTGAGGTCAAAGCTATTCATGCGGGGCTCGAATGCGGGATCCTAGTTGAGAAATATCCTGGCATCGATATGGTCTCGTTCGGACCGACAATTCATAACGCGCACTCACCGGATGAAAGTGTCGCAATTGAAAGTGTGGAAAAGTTCTGGACACTCCTGCGGGAAGTCATTAGTTCTTACGCTGCTATTTAGCGGCGAACGCTCGAGGTCTTCAGGATCAGCGCTCAAGCAAAGTGGCGTACAGGTACAGAGCCATGTGCGGAGCGCAGCTTTTAAACCTGATCGCCGTAAACGTTACAGAAAGAAGACTCATGTCCAAGTTTAAGCCCTTCGATCTCTGCCATGCCGATGGCCGCATCTCTCCGATCTTCGTCAATGTCGATCAGGTGGTTTTCATCGAAGAACATGATCGTCCGGGTCGTGCGCGCATCTATCTCGTGCCGCTCACAAACTCGGAGAGACGTTTCGTGGTCGTCGACAGTGCCCTGGATGAAGTGGCTGCTCAATTGAATTCCTGAGCGATATCTGCTATATATGAGGGGCAATCACACGAGGGCCTCTCATGAAACTCCGAATCCTTTCTCTGGTCTCTGCCAGCTTTAGTCTCAGCCTTCTTGCCTGTGCGAGCTTTCCCGATGTTCACAAAATGGATGATGGAAACAATTATGTTTCCTTTCTCATCACGCGCAAAGGCGATGGGAACCGGGATGGCATGAAGCAAGCCGAAGCCTTCTGCAAGAAGGTCAATCGCAATCATGCGGTGCTAGTCACCGAGACATTTAATTATGTTGGAACCGTGGATGAAGAGACTTATAGCGATGTGAAGGCGGAAGCCGAACTTAAAAAGCCGAATCGCCTCGCAACAAAGATCTTGCCTAAGAAGGACAAAGATATCAATAAACCCGGCAGTGCAGTGATGGTCGGCGGAGGCGATGTTGAGAAGGAAGCGGAGAAGGGTAAGGGCTACGAATATACCTTGGTATTTCGCTGCAGTTGAGTGAGGGATGAATGGCAAGGACAAGATTGCCTTTTGTTCTTGCCATTCGATTTTGGAAAACGTTCCATGCAGCCTTAACTAACGCAAGCCTTCCACATCAGGATATGAAGCTCGACAAATGTTTTTAGCTGATTCGTCACCTTTTGAGAAAATTCTTCAGTTTGCGGGAGAAAAGTCTTGATGGCTTCCATTCCCTCAGCTGTATGATGAACATCCAATTCAGCGTGTTTTGTAAGTACTTCCACCGGGTCGTCGCCAAATCCGCACTTAACGAGGCCGATCTTCATCCGATTTGCGACCAGGACCGTGAGATACTCTGTGTAGAAAATATAGGTCAGATAAAGCCGGGGATCACGATCTATGACGGCTTCAAGCTCTCTCACGTAACGCCACATTTCCAGGGAGACCTGCGGGAAAAAAGTCACACTATCGATCTTTTTCATGACCTTCTTGCGATCTTCGATCGCCCACTCGTCATGACCTTGTTCCTCGTCAAACTTATTTCTAAAATACTCATGAAGTTCTGGATTGTCTTCCGTCTTTTTCAGGGCCAGATTGAGATGTATGGGCGTGTGTTTTATGAGATATTCAATGTTGAAAAGAAAGTTTGCATAGCTTTCTGCAGAAAGGACACCGCTGTTCATCTGGATATTGAAGGGCTCTTCCTTCTCCAAAAAATTCGCATAAACTTCCGTTTGCTTCTTAACGCGTTCCGCTATCAACATCGCTTTTCTCTTAATAAAAAAAGTAATAAATGCCAAATAGATCCAAAAATGACTGTCGTATCCTTATACGATAAGTCATGCCTATATCGATTTCTACCTAAATTTATTCAGTAAGCGTCTTCTTTGAGGGGGTGCTTTGGAGGGCTGGATTAATGATATTTATGGTCGACAATCTTTGTTTCACTTTATCGGAGTTGAAGCGGGCGCGGTGGAGAACGACCGTTATGATAGTTCCAGTAGTGGATGAATCTTTACTATCAACCACGTTCGATATTTCGAGGGTGCCTTTGAAATTCTTGAGAGAGTCTTTGACAATCGACAATCCATAACCGAAACCTTTTTCGCCGCTGGTCCCCAACTGCGAGATATTCCTGTTCGGTTCGCGGAGAAGGAGGTCGATTGTCGATTTGGCCATTCCCTCGCCCTGATCCCTGACGATGATTGCAACATGCCTGCGACCCTTGGGCGCAGCGCTTATGATGATCTCGCCATTGATGCGGGTGAATTTAATGGCATTTGAAACAAGGTTTCCAAGCACCTGTTGGGCAAGATTTGAGTGATGCGCAAAGACCAGCAGGTCAGGGTCATTCTTCACAATCCTCAGTGTTATCCCTTTCGCATCGGCTCGATCTTGGTAAGCAAATGCGACGTCCGTAAACACTGCGTTTATCGAGATGTTGGAAAGGCTTAGGGTGCCATTCGTATCGATAATGCGACGTTCATGGATGTAGTGAATAAGATCTTCGATGCTCTCGCTGGCTCTCGCTATTTGACTGAAGCTCTTCTCGGGTCCCATAACCCGGACGTACTGAGCCGACAATTTTATTATGCTCAAGGGGGTTGCGATGTCGTGTGCAAGAACCTTCAGAAGTTGGGTCTTCATCAACGACTGACTCGATTCACGCTCGATGAGTTTGAGTTTAGAGCCAAGTGCCAATGACATCAAAAGCATTTCGCCCGTCTGGCCTATAACCAGAGCATTCAGAGTAAATATATTGCTGGGCAAATACCCTAGCGTTAAAGATAGGAATGTCATGATTCCTGCCAGAAAACAAAAGAGGGACAGAAGGTAATAGCGAGACGGTAGAAAGTTTTGGCGAAAGCTGCTTACACCAGCCCAGATGAGGAGGACGATCCCAACCTGATAATACATGTCGGCGAAGTTTGGATAAGACGGTGAATAGGCGATGAGTTCAAGCGTCGCTATGAGCACCAACCCGGTCATGAACAATTTCATCGCAAAATCGAGGCGGGGAAATTTCATTTTGGTTTGAAGAAAGTTTCGGACGAAAAGGAAGGTCGTGAATGCTCCCAGAGTGCTATAGGGATGCACGAGGTGAGCCCAATCCAGATGGCCCCAATGGAGAATGTCGGCAGGAAATTTGATCGCCAGAAACATGAGATGGCAATTTACCAACGAAAATATGAGATAGTAGAGATAGCCTCTCATGCGGAGATTCAGGAACATCATGAAATTTGTGATGAATGCAGTCAGGAAGCAACCGAACAGCATCGCAAAAAGCATGTTTTCAAAGTTTTCGGCTTTGGCGATTGTTCCCGCATCACTGACTTTGAACTGCAGGTTCAGGAATTGACTGGAGGTGACCTTAACCAGGAAGGTCTTCCTGTTGCCTTGCTTAATACGGAGCGAGCTTGAGGGGGTTCTTCGGTCAATGGTTTGCTCAGCTTCGATTTGCTGGGTCACTGGATCGATCACCCGATACGACATGATTTCGACCACAGGGTAATTCGCCGCAAGCTCCAGGTCTTCCCGAGAGCTTCGGTTTTCCAGATCGAAAAGAACCCAAAAGGCCGAGTTCGTATAGCCCTTTGTAAGGTCATTGGCCCCGATATCTTTAAAGTCAGATAACTTCTTCAATACCTCGACAGGCCCCAGCGATGCTGAGGGGTCTTCGAAGACTTGCAAATTGTTTTCGATGTCTAAAACCTTGCCGTCTTCTTTGATCAGATTATTCGGGCCAGCGAAGGCAAGGGAACAGGTCGATGCGAAGAGGCTGAGCAAAATTCTCAACCCGGCAATTCTCAATCGTGTGAGCATAAAGTCCTTGTCAAGCACCTACATGAAATTACTGGGTCACCTTAAGTCGATGCTTCCCTTTGGTAAAGGGGAATCCATGCTTACTGCCTAAGTTAGCAAAAGCCTTCAAGCACGATCTTTCACGATAATAAATGGCGGCATTGAAATTCTTAAACAAGAACCTTATAAAATCAAATATCCACACAATTACAATAAGTTGGACGCAATGAAACTCAACTGATTTTTTTCTGAATATTTTGCTTTAGAGCTTTCTCAATCTTCCGACTGTGACGTTATGAACATTGATCCAAGTGGCGCGTGTTGTACGCGCAACTTCAGATCAACCGTAGGAGGAAGACAACATGAGTCGTAAGAAAAAATTTGCAACTGTTTGCTTCTGATTTCAGGTGCCCGATAAAGGGCCACCGCAAAGGTGGCCTTCTTGCTACTTACCGCCTTCGCCTTGCCTCGGCGCGATTCACGAAGGCGATAGGAATCGCCACCCACTTTTATGATGCGAGCATGATGCGTAAGGCGATCAATCATAGCCGTGACGCAAGGAACTCCAGGAAAAATCTGTCCCCATTCTTTGAACGCAAGATTGGTCGCGATGATTATGGACCCCTTCTCATAGCGCCGGTTGACAATTTCAAAGACAAAGTCGGCAGTCATGCAGTCGAAGGCCCTTCAGGTCATCATAAATTGTCATAATATTTCCCTCATAATTCGTCGTAAATATCGAGTGTGCGGGAACGAAGGCAAAGTTCGCGGACTTCTTTATTATGTGGGACGACCAGATCTATTTCCGGCGGCCTTCGTTTCATCTCCTGTTCTAACATGATAAACCTTCCGTAAACTGCCATGATATCCCCCTAGTTTTTTTTGACTTTGGGGGGAATTGTACCTGATGGGACATTTTCCTTCTGTTTTTAACCCGGGACATTTTCACTCGGTATCTTCAATTTAAGGCAAAGACATGGCCAGGAAAAGTGCTCCTATGACCGACTGTTTCAAATAAATACATGATACTTATTGATGGCTTAAGATGTAGCGACCTTATTATCTGCCTTTCTTCTCACA
>JACMPP010000132.1 GCA_014377445.1 Oligoflexus sp. | reverse complement strand
CACTCCAAGAATTTCTGCAGCAGCGCCCACTGAAATATACATAAATGGTCCATAATATGTATTATTAACAGCACTTTACTAGGCATGGATAAGCGCAAAAGACAGGTTCGTCAAGATATTTTATTGACTGTTGCTTGCCCTCAAAAGGACGATGAGTCATACGATTGGCAGGTTGCGGAAACGCGTTTCGCAGGACAGACAGCTTAAAGATTCTGTCACACAAAAATCCTCAACAAGGGCCCTGACGGGCCCTTCATCGTTTCCTCATGTAAATACTCTATGATTGGTTTGGATCTGTGGTAAAAATGATTGAGCTTTTCCGGTCTTCATAGGCTTTCATGAACGAACTGTTAGAAACTATGCATGAGCGTGAGGACGAGACCCAGAGAACAAACAGACTGCTTTGTTGCGGACCGCTTTCAGCGAGGGTTTCATGGGTTAGCGTGAGTCCAGACCACCGCCCGTGTATGCTCAGTAACTTTCAAGGCATCCCATTCGAGCTAGGCATGTATGAGCTACGCAAGGCCTGTAGCTACGCAAATTTGTTCTCATATCATTTCCTTTGGGTCTGATATACTTCAATGTAAGTCAACAACCATCACGCAAGAAAACGGCTCCGATAAAAGAAGAAGCCCTGTGTGATGTCTAAGGAGGTTCTTAGAATGCCATTCAGTTCGAGCCGTTTTGCTCGGTGCCTTCGCTCATTTTGTGTGGTGGCAGGGCTCATGCTAGTCTCCACGAACGCCTGGGCGTTGACCTGTTCCGAAGTAAGGCAATTAACGATGCTTTATTTCAAAATGCACTTCTCCTTTGATAAGTTTTCGGACGAGATCTCCCGCCGTACGCTCGACAATTTCATCAAGGCCTGGGATCCGGGCAAGCTCTATTTCTACCAATCGGATGTCGACGAATTTAACAAAAAATATTCAGTCAAACTTGACGATATGATTGGCCGCGACCTCGATTGTTCGGCAATCGACGAAGTCATGAACCGTTATACCCAGCGCTTCCAGGAGCGAACCAAGTTCGTTCAAAAAGCAATTGCCGATAAGCAGGATTTCACGATCGAGGAGTACCTCAACGTCGATCGCAAGAACATGACTTATCCCAAGACTGTCGAAGAAGTGAATGAGCGTTGGCGCAAGCACATCAAGTTCCAGCTCCTCACTCTCAAAACCAGCGTTGACAACAACCTGGACAAAGCCCGTGAAAAGATCAAAAAACGCTATGAACTCCAGGTCAAGCGTCAGAACGATCTGACCAAGGACCGGGTTTACGGCGTGTTCCTGAATGCATTCTCGACCGCTCTTGATCCGCACTCCTCTTACATGCCGGTTGAAGAACTCGAAGACTTCCGCATCCGTACCCGTCTTTCTCTTGAAGGAATCGGCGCAAGTCTGCGTTCGGAAGATGGTTTCACGATGGTGGCCAGCCTTGTAAAAGGTGGCGCTGCTGAGAAAAGCGGTCTTTTGAAGATCAATGACAAAATTATCGCAGTTGCTCAGGATAACGGCGAGCCGATCGACGTTATTGATATGGACCTCCAGGACGTGGTGAAGAAGATTCGTGGGACCCGCGGCACGACTGTGAAGCTCACAGTGATGCGCGACGCGACCGGCGGACCGGCTAAAGTCATCGTTCCCATCGTCCGTGAGAAGATCCAGCTTGTCGATCAACAGGCTTCCAGCCACGTGATCGATGTGGATGTCAGCGAAGACGGCAAGCCGAAACACATGAAAGTGGGTTTGATCACCTTGCCTTCGTTCTACATCGACTTTGAAGGTCGGCAAAAACGCCTTAAAAACTACCGTTCGTCTTCAAACGACACCCGTGAACAGCTCAAAGTTCTTCATGACAAAGGTGTGGACGCGGTTATCCTCGACCTTCGCAGCAACGGCGGCGGCGGTCTCGATGAATCCATCAGCACAGCTGGTCTCTTCTTCGGCGCCGGCCCGGTGGTTCAGGTGAAAGCCAGCAACAGCGAAACCGAAACCTACTTCGATCCGGATGAAGGCACAGCTTACGACGGCCCTCTTCTGGTCATGATCAACCGTCACTCGGCGAGTGCGTCGGAGATCTTCGCCGGTGCGATTCAGGACTACGAACGCGGTATCATCGTCGGTGACACTCATACCTTCGGCAAGGGCACCGTTCAGAACCTGAACGACCTGGCTCCCAAACTCGGTGCGGTTAAGGTTACGGTCAATCAGTTCTACCGTGCTTCCGGTGCCTCGACTCAGTTGAAAGGCGTGGCTTCTGACATCGTCCTTCCCAGCATCGTCGATGAGCTTGAAGTTGGCGAGAAATACTACGACTACGCGCTTCCTTTCGAAGCGATCAAAACCGCGAAGTACACCAAGTTCAACAAGATCAAGCCTTTCGTTCCGGAATTGAAGAAACGTTCGGACGCCCGTATGGCTAAAGACACAGACTTCACAAAAATCCGTGACGAAATCGCCAAGTACCGTAAGAACAAAGAAGATCGCAATCGCGTTTCTTTGAAAGAGAAAAAAGAAGAAAAGAAAGACAAAGAAACCGATCCTGAAGATGCTTTGAACGATTCTCCTGAATTCAACCTCAAAGACGACGTTTACCTTCAAGAAACGGTTCGAATCGCCGCCGATTATGTTCAGATGATGGGCAAAAAGAAATTGGACATCACAGCTCCTGTTCTTCCAGGTCTGAAATTGGCTGAGAAAGACAAAAAAGCGAAAGCGGATCTGGCTGCCAAAGGTAAAGACAAAGACGCAGCGAAAGCTGGGATCGAGCTTGGCAAAGACAAAGAGAAGAAGAAAGATGAAGCCGCTGCGGCTCCAGCTCCAGCTCCTTCAGCCGCCAAGTAAGCAAAACGAATCCAAGTTGACAAAACGAGCCCTCGATCTTCGGATCGGGGGCTTTTTCTTTGGTCTGTCAGTAGCCTTTTTTGGACAGTCAAATCGAATCGATCCGGACTTGGCAACTGAGTCAAGTTCGTGCTCAGACATACACATCCACGCGAAGAAAGTGTGATAGGGAATTATTTTGTAACAATTGCTAGGTAACGAGCCTGTGTCTTAGCGTCAAGTTGTGGATGGCGGAGAGGATAGAACGGGGGACAATACTCAGTTATGGACAGTACAGAAGACATGTCCTGGGCTGAATACAGCCCAGAAAATGAAGCAGGGTCAGATTATGGAGTCAGTGAATTGCTGATGCTGAACCGCGACTAAGCTGCGCCGGATCACTTGCAGGAAATGCCTCCGCCTGAATAAGGTCGGATTTGCTGTCCTGCTCACGAAAAGCCTGTTTCTTCTGGCCTTTGTTATTCAGATAGCGATAGGCCTGATGGCCGGCCAGTGCCAAAGCGCCTAATGATAAGAGTTGACCTATCGATGTATTCTTAACGCCCATAATGTCTCCTTTATGCTGCGATGGTTGCTAGGCAACCGTGATTTACCATGATGTTTGCAAGGCCTATGCCTGCTCCTTCGCGCGATTCGGAAATGGAGGACAAGCAACACAAAGGAATGCTGCTATGGAAACTATGTCAAAGGCGGTAATCAAGACACTCGACAACGAAATGCTCCTGCGCTGGCTCACGTATTTAAGCCGCTTTCGTGCGGAAGACATTGGCCTTCACAACGATGGCAATGGTAATTGGGTGCTAGGGGATTGTCGTCCCGCCATCGAAGATGTCGAGGATGAATTGGTCAGACGGGGATTAAATACCGCTCCCAACGCGGGAGTCACGAGCGAATGAGAGAAGACAAATGAAAGCAGTCGTAGTCGAGGGATTGGGAGAAGTCAGTGTTCTCAGTATTGCGCTTTTGGATGCTCCGATTCCTGGTCCGGAAGATGTTCTGATCAAGACCTGGGCCAGCGGTTTAAACGCGGCTGATCTCATGCAAAGGCGCGGTCACTATCCGCCACCGCCCGGCGCCTCGCCTTTGCTCGGTCTCGAAGTCTCCGGCATCATCGAGGAGGTCGGCCCTGAGGCTTTAAAAAAAGGCCTTAAGGTGGGTGATCCCGTCATGGCCCTCCTCTCGGGCGGAGGTTATGCAGAAAAAGTTCTGGTCCGCTACGATCAGGTGATGAAGCTGCCGAAGTCTATGGATCTGGTTGAGGCCGGAGGCGTGGCGGAGGCCTTTCTCACCGCTTATCTCGAATTGATCTGGTTGGGTAAGTTAAGCCGGGGCCAAAAGCTTTTGATCCATGCGGGCGCGAGTGGAGTCGGCACAGCCGCAATCCAGATCGCGAAGGCGCAAGGCGCCGAGATATTTGTGACGGCCAGTTCGGAAGAAAAACTGAAGTTCTGCCAGGAATTGGGTGCACAGCATTTGATCAACTATAAAACGCAGGACTTTGTACAAGTCATCGCTGAGAAAACCGGCGATCAAGGTGTCGACTGCATACTCGATCTCGTCGGTGCGGTGCACTTTCCCGGCAATCTCAAGGTGCTTGGGATTGAGGGTAAACTGCTTCTCGTCGGGATGGGCGGCGGAGCCAAGAGTGATATCGATTTACGGCCAGTGGTTTCCAAACGACTCCAAATTCTGGGAAGCACCCTGCGCGCCCGCAGCCTTGATGAAAAAGGCAGACTGATTCAGGAGTTTTGGGCCGATGCCGCAACGCGCTTTGAGCAGGGCGAATACCGTCCGGTTATCAATAAAATTTATCCGGCGGTGGAAGTGCGGGAAGCCCATGAGTACATGGAAAGCCGAGCCAACATCGGTAAAATTCTGCTTAAGTGGGTCTGACTTCATCTTTGTAAACGGATGGTCCAAATCTATGTATTTCGAAGTCGATACAAAGCTTTATAGTTGGGTCATCCGCCTTTTTTGCAAATTGAAATATTCTCATAGCTCTTGTTAACTCTCAGTAAGCACAGTCATTTGTTGGTCCTGCGGCTAATATCTCAGCAACAAAAGCCTTGCGTAGCCTTTATTTTCTGCCTAATTAGAGCTTATAGGAAATTCTCTCCTCACCGACTTCACCGACAGTTAACAGGATTTTTTATGAAGCTGAAGCATGGCTTTTGGGCTCTAGTTTTAACGGCGGGTTTCGCCAGCGCATGTCGTGATTCTAAAAATAGTAACGACGACATCAAGCGTGAGAACGAAACCCTGGCTGCCCAAAACAGTGCTTTGCAGACTGAACTCGCCGCTGAAAAGGCGAAAAGCGAGGCCCTGGCCGCAGCGCCGCTGGAGCTTCAGGATCTCGAAAAGCAAATATCCTTGCTCAAAACCGATACGATCGGAAGAGAAGCGGCATTCGAAGCCCTGAAGGCAGAAATTGAAGCTTTGAAAACCTCCGGCGATGCAAATGCCGAAGTCAAGATCATGGCTCTGGAAGAGCAGATCAAGGGCAATGAAACAGCCATTGCCGAGCAAAAAGATCTGGTTGCACGCCTTGAAATAGCGTCAAGTCAGAAGGCGGAAGACCTGGCGGTACTATTCCAATCCACCATCACACCTTATGCCGGCATATGGCTCCTTGATCCCAAACCAGAACTAAGTTTTTCCAATTGCCAGTACATGATTCGCTTCGATGCCGATGAAGGTCGGGTCTACCGGGCGGCCATCTGCGATGAGGGTAAGATTCAGGCGGAAGTCCAAAACGTGTCTGGGTTTACCGCGAATAATGCCTCTGGCTGGTCGGGAACGGTCGGCTTTGGGATGGAAGGTAAGAACGACAAATCAAGTTGTGGCGAACAGGCAAGCTTCCTCTCGTCAGGAAACAGCTACGGCTTCGATCATAGTATCGGCACGGCGACCGCATCGATGCAGGCCGCCCTGTTTATGACGAGCAATCTGGGCGATCAAGCCAAGACTTTTAAAAGCGGTTCGGCGATTCCTGATCTTGGCAAGAACAAAAGTTGCAGTTCAATCATTACGCGTTCCAAGTTAGCCTCTCAGGTCGGCAATGTCCTTCTTCAGCAAGCTGCCACTGTCTGTCTTTTGACCAAAGACTTGATCGGAACGGGCTGTTTTAAAGCTGTGGATCAATTCGAACCGACTTTGTTAGGGAGACATCGATGAAAACTGCAGTTGTATCCCTGGTCCTCCTGTCCGCTCTTTGCGGATGTACAGCCAACACCAAGAACGCGAGCTCTCTCAAGGAAGCCCCCGATTCAAAAAATAGCGTGGGCCGCTTTGAATTGACCAACATGCCCAGCTACGAAGAACTCGCGGCGACCAAAGAGGTCTTTACGACCAAGCTCCCCTGGTCTGATACCTACTGGCCCCTGACTCAGGCGGGCATGGCTCGTCGTTGGGGAAAGATTGCCCCTCAGCCCTCATCGCTCGGCTTCTCCAGTTTCTGGCAGGATCAGATCGATGAATCGCATTCGGCCAAGCCCAATCCCTTGCTCTCGCCGGCTGAGAAATACGATATTCTCTTTCGACTGCGATGGCAGAAAACTGTCGATGAAGCCGCTTTGAAGAAAGAAATCGATGCATTGACCGCTGTCGAGGCCAATATGGTAAACGCGGGCGAAATCACGGCTAAACGCAAGGTCGTCGGCGATCTCTACACGGCATTTGTCGCATCCAAAACCCTTCAATCCTGGTCGCCTATGGCCGCCGAGGGATGGAATCGCTGGCTGACCTACAACAAAAATTCCCGTTACCAATACCGCGGCGAAAAAGAAAGCGGCGAGGACTGGAGTTGGATGGGCTATTGTCACGGTTGGGCCCCTGCTGCCCTGATGCACGAGGCTCCCAAGCATTCCGTTCTTGCTAAGATCGATGGCAAGGAAGTCTTCCTGGGTGAAGGGGATATTCGCGGGCTGTTAACCAAAGCCTGGGCGGATCATTCCCCTGGGGAATCCCAATACTTTCTCGGCCGTCGTTGCAACGAAAACACCGCCGAACCTTCGGGTGAAATCCCCAGCGATGCGGATGGACGTGGTGCGACTGGCACCTATAGTGATCCGAGCGGCCAGACCAAGACCTTTACGATGACGGACGAATATTTGCCAGGAGGGGCAGCCACGGGCCGCCGTATCTATCAGATCATGGTGGATCGGAATACCAATCCAACCTACCTTATTGAGAAAACCAACGATTCAGCAACGAGCTACTTTCTGAGCGCCGATACAGAGAAGATGAAAGTCTTCGTTGAAACCGGAGCCATCGATGGTCTACAGGCTGTGAAAGCTGTGAAGTTCTATGGCTGCTGGGATGTAAACCCGGCGAGCTTTCACACGATCCTGACCGAATATCTCGGCAAGAAAAATCTGGGCTTTGTCATGGACCGTACGCGGACAGGTCAAGTCTGGAACCAACCGGTTTACGGCGCACGTTTTACAGTTGGGCCCCTGCTGGATGCGGCTGCCGTCGATGACGTTTTGTTCCGCTACCGGGCCCCAGGCACGACCTACTTGAGCGAAGTGCAAGCCGAAGTCCTTTGGTCTTCAGAGCCTTCGCGGCCGTCGCTCGATTATGCTGATGATTTCGATCAGAAGCGAATCTCCAGTATCAAATACACTTACACTCTGGAATTTGATGCGAATCAGCATCTGATCGGTGGGGAGTGGGGCGATTTGAAGGCGGATAACAAGAAGCTGGTGATCCCGGATTTCCTCTTTGCCTTCAAACAAGGGGCAGAACCCAAGAATTCGATAGCGTCCGGTTTTGATTTCAGCGGAATTCTCAAGCCGATCTATCTCTGCTCGCAGGACATGAATGAATTGAAGACCATGTTGATCGATGGCAAAACGGTGGCTTATACCGAGTGCACGATCAGTCAGGGACAGTAGGATAAGGTGTAACCGATGGCTTAAAGCCCGCTTCTTTGTAAAGAAGAGCGGGCATTTTCCTGGTCGAATTCGGGGCTGAGTTTGTAAAGTGACAACTCAGTGCTGCAAAGGGGCTTCGCCAGACTGGTTTTTTCCTGATTCAGAAGCTGCACTATGCCCTGTGAAGAGACCGCGGAGAGTGCTCGTCAGTTCTTTCAGGATATGCGTGCGGTCGACCGGTGACGAGTATTCCTTGCTAGAGACTATGGCGTCTCGTGCTGAGATAATCGCTTCTTTGGCAAAACTCAAAGCTTCGCGCGCGGAGGCGATGGCTTCCCGAGCTGAATCAACTGCGTCTTTGGCCGAAACCTGTCCATCGTGCCTGGCATCGCCCGATTTTACCGAACTTCTAGTTTTGCTTTGGCTTTTGCTGCGTGGAGCTGCCTTTGCTTCTGTTCGCACTTTGTTCTTCTTAACTGCTGCCGCGTCTTCGCCATCAGCCTTGGCGGCCTTGACGCTCGAACGGGGTGCACGAGTCTTCGGTGCCGGGCTGGTCGTGGCCTTCGCCTGAGATTGTACGCTAGTCTTGGTTTTGGTACTGCTGGTGCGAGCCATCAGAAGCCTCCCTGAATGCTAAATGTTATGTCCCATCGTGAGTATGCAAAATCGAGTCCAATCTGGGAGGGGCTCTTCCGCCTTGATTCCTATCAAAGTCCGGCCCCATGTTTCATGCTAATCATTCGCTCGAAAACAGAAAGAAAAAACTGCGGGTCAGCCCTTTACCGAGCCGCAGATCCACGTGGTTTTTCTCGCAATGAAAGCTACGTTTTTGAATTAAATCAGCTAAAAAAATGGGGCGTAGATTTACTTAGGCCCAGCAAAGTGGAAACCTTCGTGAACGACGTTTACACTCAGGCACAGGTTGCTCTGGGAATCGAGGCCGCCTCCAATCCAGCCTGTCTTGGTTTTGCGCAGAAGAACACAAGTCAGAAGTTCGGCGGCCACGATGGGTGCGGGGCGCTGAAAAAATGCGAGCGGGACGGCTTTCCAACCTTTTGGTATCGATTTGATTTCATCCTGCATCGGAGGCCTAGACCGGATCATCATGCAACAACTTCTCATGCAACGAATAATACTTCCCCTTCTTATCCAGCAAAGACCGATGATTCCCCATTTCCAGAATCTGCCCCTTCTCCAGCACTGCAATCCGATCACAACGCTGTATCGTCGACAATCGATGCGCAATAACTATCAAAGTTCGGCCGCTGAACAACTTCTCTATCGCCCGCTGAATAATCCCATCACTCGCCGGATCCACACTGGACGTCGCTTCATCCAGGATAATAATCTTAGGATTCCGCACAATCGCGCGGGCAAAGGCTATCAACTGCTTCTGGCCAACCGAAATATCATCCCCACCTTCCCGAAGTTGATACTCATAAACCCCGGGTAGCCGCTGGATAAATCGATCCGCCTCCACATAGCGGGCGGCCTCCTCAATCATATCCTGCGTAATCTCCGGGTCTCCCAGACTGATATTGAAGGAAACACTGCCCTTAAATATCACGATATCCTGCGGTACAATCGCGATTTTCCGCCTGAGCCCAACCCCATCCATGCTCTGCAGCGACTGTCCATCGATTCGAATATCCCCGGTGTACCCCGTATAAAGCTTGCTCAAGAGTTTAACAATTGTCGATTTCCCAGACCCTGTCGTCCCGACCAAGGCCAAAGACTCCCCAGCAGGGATCGAAAAGCTGATGTGCTCCAGAGTCGGCGTCGGAGGATTGTAGGAAAAAGAAAGATCCACGAACTCAACCTGGCCCATCAAGATCTCCGCCGGCTCCTCGCCACCGATAAACTCCTGTGTGTCAAAGATCGAAAAAACCCGGTCGATTGCGGTAAAAGCCCCTTGCAGCATAGCGATCTTGTTGGCGAGCTGCTTGAGAGGATCGAAGAGATTTTGCACGTACTGAACGAAGGCAATCATGATCCCGGCACTCAATATCGCCTCCGAGGGGCGAACGGTAAACCAGAGCACCAAACCGATCGTGATCGACGAGATCCCATCGAGTAGGGAGAAAAGAACCGCATCCGCGACCACTGATTTCATCTGGGCATCGCGGTATTCCAAAGTAAGTTTATCAAACTTCACCTGAGCATCCGGCTGTCCCGACAGGACTTTCACCGTGTTTACCCCGTATAAACACTCCTGGGTGTAGGCATTCAAAGCTGCGATCTTCACCCGCGCGAGAAGCATTGATTGCTTCAGGGCCTTGGAGAAGAGATTGATCGTGAGAAGTACGAAGGGTAGGACGCAAAGGGTGATAACCGCCAGGCGCCAGTCGAGAAGAAAGAGACCAACCACCGCTCCGCTGAGGACCGCAAGGTCGACCACCGAACTCAAAACCCCTTGGTTCAGGGACTCACTGAGGTTGTCAAAGTCACTGGTCGCACGCGTTACCAAAGCGCCGCTCAGATTCTTGTCATGATAGCGGGCGGAGAGCCGCATGATGTGCGCGATGAGCGCCATCCGCATATCACGGATCATCTGGAAGACGGCACGCGAGGTCAGAACCGTCTGCGTGGCGCGAACAAAGTATTCAAAAACCACCACAAAGAGGTAGGCGAGGGCGCCATAGCCGAGAACTTTGAAATCGCCTTTGAGAACACCCTGATCGATCGTGCGTTTCAGAATAAAAGGCACTGACATCTGAAACAGCGAGATCAGAGGGATCAGGCAGCAAGAAATAATCAGGGTTTTCTTGTGGGATTTTAAGAAGGGCCAAAGTCTCCTCAGGTCCTTCAAGTCGTCAAACAGTCGTTTCGGGCGCGGCTTGCTCATGAATTTCCTCCTGGAGTTCTGGGTGACGGAGCATGAGTTCCTGGAAAGGACCCTGATCAAATATTCCGCCGTCTTTGAGATAGATCACACGATCGCAGAGGTCGAGAACCGAGCCGCGATGGGAATTGATAATCATCGTGCAGTTGAGTTTGCGAAACTCCTGAATGAGCCGGGCCTCCGTAAGGTTATCCACCGCCGAGAGCACGTCATCGAGCAAAAGGAGCTTGGGTCTACGGAGAAAAAGTCGGGCCAGGGCCAGTCTTTGTTTCTGTCCGCCCGAAAGCCTCAGTCCCTTTTCGCCAATCTGTGTGTCCCATTTTTCCGGAAAAGACTCGATCTCTTTATAGATCTGAGCCGCCTTAGCCCCTGCGATCATATCCTCTTCACTTGGTTTCTGAGTGAGGCCGAAGGCCAGGTTGTCCCGGATACTGGCTGAGAATAAATGCACCTTTTGTAGAGCATAAGCTACATTTTCACGGAGTTCCTGGGCCTCTATGGCCAGGACGTCCTTGCCCTCAATAAACATGGTTTCTTTGGGTGGATTGTAAAGGCGGGTGAGGAGATGGAAGAGTGTGCTTTTCCCGCTACCGACCGCGCCGCAAACTCCAAGCATCTCGCCTTTGCGAATGCTGAGGTTTAACCCTTTGAGAACCTGATGCTCCGAACTCGGATATTGAAAGTTCAAATCCCTGATCACGACCTGAGCATCCGCCTGCCCGGGACTGACGGCCTTCGCCGCTTCGTCCTTTCCTTCCAGAGTCTCGCTGAAAAAGGGTTCGATCCTTTCGAGCGCCGTCTTTGACCTCTGGTAAACGCTGATAATAATCCCGATCGAAGTGAGCGGGAAGGCGAGGTAGGACAGATAAATATTGAACGCGAGTATATCGCCGATCGAAATCAGTTTTTCGGTGACGAGGAGGCCGCCGTAGAAGAGAACGATGAGCTGCGAGAGCCCGGTGAGAGCGGTCATCAATGGGAAAAATAAAGTCCTGAGCATCAAGACTTTCATGTCGGTCGCGTAAACCTTTTGGTTCTCCTCGGCGATCAAGGCCTGAAAGCTGCGCTCGGAAGCATTGGTCTGGATCACATGAATATTGGTGAAGGTCTCGGTCACCCGGTTCGTGAGGAGACCGACGGCTTCCTGGTTCTTGCGGGTGAAGGCCTGCATCTTCGGCATTATGATTTTGGTGATAATGAGCATGAGGACGATTGGACAAAGGGCGGTCAGGGTCAGAAGTTTGTGTACCTTGAGCATCTGTATAAGGGTAAAGCCCGATATGAAAATCAGATTAAGAATCTGGAGAACGCCAAAGGCGAAAAAGATGCGGAGCTGACCCAGATCGTTGGAGAAACGGGAGATTAGATCGCCCATGCCATAGCGATCGTAAAAGCGTTGCGGGAGGCGCATGACCCTATGGAAAATATAGGACTTCGAGCTAGCCTCGAGTTTACGCCCGGGCCAGAAAATGAGGATGCGGGAGGAACTGCGAACAAAGATTTGGGCGAGGCCGAGACCCATGATCGCGAGAGCCAGGTTCGGGAGTTTCGCGGCATCGACATCGGTCGCTTTCACGCCCTCATGCAGATGATTGACCAGTGCCTTGGCTAACTGCGGAATTTCGAGCGAAATGATGTTGGTGATCGCCAGGCAGGCCGCACCGCCGAGATACCAAGGCCAGAGTTCGAAGACAAATAATTTTGCAAAGCGGCGCATTCCCGTGGGGCTTTGGCGTTCACTCAAGGGGATTTCCTTTGTTGTTTAGGGAAGAATTGCTCTTCCATAAGATCCAATCTTTCCATGAAGGTGGCGCTATTCCAGGCTTCTACTTCTTCAAGGCGCCCTTGATTCACAGTCATGGCCCGGTCGCAAAGCTTGGCAACATGGCTCGCGACATGCGTGCTTACGATCGTCAATTGCGAATCACTTCGCTCCGCGAGGAGATCCTCAAGGGTGCGGATGTGGAAAAGGTCGAGACCTGAGAAGGGTTCATCCAGGATCAGAAGTTCGGGATTGTGAAGAGTCGCAAGCGCGAGTCCGACGCGCTTTTGCATTCCGTAGGAGCAGGCACCCAGGGGTTTATTCGCATAATAACTGGCGTCCCAGCGCTCGAGCACAGCCTTCCTGCGGGCCTCCAAATCATCGAATTGATAGAGTTTCATCGCATAGGTAATGAGATCGTAGGCACTCACCCAGCGGGGGAGTTCGAGGTGCTGCGGGAGATAGCCAATCCTTTTCTTCAATTCGAACGACGAGGGATTCATTCTCTGGCCGAAGATTTCGATCGTGCCGCTGTCAGCCGTCATGTGCCCGGTCATGAGTTGGAAAAGTGTCGTTTTACCCGCACCGTTCTTGCCAAATAAAGCGAGTCGGGAGCCGGCCTTCAGATCGAGATTGAGTGGACCCAGGGTGAATCCGCTTTGGGGAAACTGCTTCAAAAGGTCTTCAAGGTGCAGAGTCATTGTTCTCAACTCCGGTAAAAGTTATTTTGTTGATATTGTTTCGCATAGGTCAGGGCGATGGGGAGCAGGGCGACCGCTCCCCAGTGGGCAAAGATCGCGGTTCCGAGAAACAGTCCGATCAATGCGATGGTCATGATCTGGAGCGATGGGCGTTCCGCCGCGATTTGAAACATCACCGCCGGGAGGAGCAGGGGGAAGAGGGCGGTGATGACAAAGAGTTTCAGGGTCTCTTCCGGATGCAGGAAACCCCTTGTTGCAAAGCCTATGATGACGGCAGTGAGTCCAAAGCCAACGGCCAGGCGAACACAAATCTTCTGATAAACCGCGACGTACTCTTCGTGGGAACAGGCGATCTGTCGTTCGAACCAAATCGCCCGCATATCCTCCTGGAGTTGAAAGCTCGGAGCGCAGGCAATCAGAAGTCCTGAGCCCATTGCGATCAGGATCGCCAGTGGAAAAGGCGCATGGAGAAGGAGCAGGGCGCCGCTGGCGAGCTGGAGAAAAAATGCGATGCCGAGACAAAGCTTGGCGAGGCGATTGCGTAGAAATATCTGCTTCCAGCGCCAGGCAAAGAGCGTGTGGACGCGTGTGGATGCGCGGTCATCCAGCAAAGGTTTGAAGGTCTTCGCGGGCTTCTCCCGGTGCAGAATGAGGCGTAAGACACCGAGGGCAAGACTGAGGTTTTGCCACAGCCAGACCGATTCCGAAGACCATTTGCCCCAGGGAATACCTATAAAGCGCCAGTACATGAAGTAGGCGAAAGCCATGAGGATCAAGCTTTGGATAAGGAGAAAAGCTTTGATCGCGGCTGGGCTCTCGCCGGAGCGAAAGGCAAAGCTACGCAGGCTGGGTTCGTCGCGCCAGAGACTATGGATAGGGGCTGCGATGACCGGACCGATGAGAAGGAGAATGACGGTGGCAAAGGCCCTGGCTATGCTCACCTGTTCCGCGTGGGGGATCGCTCTTAATTTGTCGTTCAGAAAATCGCGAAAGATGTAGGCAAAGAGACCGAGGAGGACAACCGAGCTGATGAGAACGACCAGTTCGCGGCCAAGGTCGTAGCGAAGTTTGAGAAAAAATTGTTTGTTATGGTATCCCACGAGCCGGAGAGATCGAAAAATACTCATCGCGTATTCCTTGGCAGGCTGAAGTCCACGCTCATATATAGAGTAATGACTCTTATAGAGGCTCTGAAGAAAATTAAACAACAAAAAAGCCGCACAAGGGAAAGACAGGATCGAAACGGACAATCCCGTTGACCCGTGTGCTCTCGCCCACGCAGCTTTGAGTGTCTTGACATATTGATTCGGGCTAAAAAAGCCAAAACAATCTGTCAAAACACTAAGGAAGGAGGGCTAAGCCCGCCATCCTGTATAAGAATTACTTCTTAGCTTTTTTCTTAGCGGCTGGCTTTTTCTTAGCGACTTTTTTCTTAGCCACTTTTTTTACTGCTTTTTTAGCTTTTGCTACTTTTTTCTTAGCAGGAGCTTTTTTTGCAGCAGCTTTAGTAGCTGTTTTTTTCTTAGTAGCTGTTTTCTTCTTAGCCACTTTTTTTACTGCTTTCTTAGCAGCTTTTTTCTTAGCAGGAGCTTTTTTCTTAGCGCCGGCTTTTTTGGTGGTCGCTTTTTTAGCTTTTGAAGTTTTTTTCTTCTTAGCTGAACGTTTTTTCTTAGAACCAGTAACTTCTTCTGCACCGTTGCCGGTCATAGTGTTTTCTTCCAAAGTCGTCTCCTAGGAGTTGATCTGCTGACTAACAGCATTTGATATAGTGTTACAGAAAATTGTTCCGCATTTCAATCCTTTCTACACAAAAAAAAACGCAGACGAAGTTCACCAAGGTCGTTGGCGCTCGTCTGCATTTTGATGAATACACTTTATTTACTGAATAAAACTTTGTTTTTCGCTCTGATTAAATAAGTTTTAGACAGCCGGTCTCTCGAAATAAAATTTCCAGATCGAAGGTCGAGTCTTTCGTTTTTAGCCCGTATCGAGTCAATCCCTGCTTCCCAAAGTCGGCTCTTCGCCAGACAACCTCGAGCGCGATGGAGGCGTTATGAGTTCTCAAAGCCAGTTGATCGCCAACACTGAGGTTGGTTTCGCTCAATATGGATAACCCCTCCGCTGAGAGATCGACTGGTCGACATTGTATGACCGCATTGGTCGCATCGATAATGGCTCCGGGTAGAATCCGTAACATCACTCGACGCGATGAACGACGCGGTTCGTTCTTCGCAGCTAGGCCCATGGTTTGAAACCTCCCTCTTTTAAAGTTCAATACTACCGGTCGGCAAGCTGCGGCTTAACCTTAGGAAGGCTTTATTAGCTTTATAAATCAATGAGTTGGCTGGGTAATTATTTGTATTTTTACGGGGCGCCCGGGCAGTTTTTGCCAAGAAGCAAACGCCCTCTCTACGCCGGAGGCTTTTCGGATTACAATAGAGGAGGCCTAAGTGCCACAAGGGGGATTCTTATGTTTGCGATATTTCCTGAAATCTTACAGCAAGCGGAAAAGGGTGATCTGGAAGCGGTAGCCTGCCTTGTTCGAAAGTATTTTGGTGAGCAGCAGGTGTTTGTTCCTAACCTTCGAGTTGCCGAACTCTGTTCCAACGCGGAGATTAAAATCGATAATACCGTTCAAAAGGGTGCGGCCCGACTCGAAGCCTGGGATGCGAACGGGCAGTTTCGAATCGTCTTCTCCATCCACCCCGAAATCAAAAGTATTCGGGAACAAAATTACATCTTAGCCCAGTTGCTCGGTCATGTATTTTTGGACCTGCAACCTAAAATGGCCAAGGGAGAATTGCAACGAACTATTTTTGAAAAAAAGACGAGCCCCCTCCGTGCCCTTTTGTTGGAACCAAATCTCGGGACCGCCGTCGACGAATTCGCGCTCTCCCTGCTCCTTCCTAAGGGAATGGTAAAGAAGGCGCTTAGTACGCTTTCGTCGAGAAAAGATGCAGCAGCGTTCTTCAATGTCGAGCTCCCGTTGCTGGAACTCCGGCTCGAGAGACTCGGTTTGTTCGGGGCCGAAAAAGCCCCCGTTATCACAGTCCGCCCGGCAAGACCGAGGACCGAAACCACGACCCAAAAACCGGTCGCTCCTCGGGCCGCTGCAACACCTGCCGCAGCGGATGTAAGAAGGGAACGCACGACCACCCCTCCGGAAGCGAAAAATGAAAAACCTTTGGTGAAAGCGACGAAAAGTGAAGCGAAGTTGTCGAATCAAGACCTATCAAGTCTGGCGCGGGTTAACCGAAGTGTAGCGGCCCGCACCTATAAAATGGAAGGCGAGCGTACGGAGATGGCTCCGCCCGCATCCGCGTCGCCCGGTCTCGAGCGACTCAGGCAACTCGCGCGAAAAATTGACAAATCAGTCGATGAGTAGCGAGCATTTCAGCCTCTTTTGATCGGTCAAGAAGGGAGGTTATTCTCTCCCTTCCACCCCTTTCCAACCACGCCTTCGCTTCCAATTTCCCCCCTTCTTTGCTATCAAATTTCAACCGTCTCGCGTTCAAAGGAGAGTTGAAATGCCAAGCACAGATGCGCTTTGGTCCCCGAGTGAATCCCGTAAAGCGACTTCGCAACTCAGCGCCTTCGCCCAATTTGCCGCGCATAGACTCGGGAAGTCCTTTCCGGACTATCCTACTCTTCACGATTTCAGCGTCACAGATATCGAGCGTTTCTGGGGATTGGCTGCCGAATTTCTCGCCATTCGCTGGGAGCAAAAACCCGAACGCGCGTTGATTCTGCCCGAGGCGGGCCGCATGCTCGGTGCGAAGTGGTTTCCCGGCGGCACTCTGAGCTATGCCGGCAACATGCTGAGCGATGCGGATGATCAAAGTATTAAGATCATATCTATTATAGAGGGTCGAGAACGCGCGATCGAATGGACCGGCGGCGCTATTTATAAGGCTGTGGCGAGCTGCGCGGCCCAGCTGTCCCGCCTGGGGGTCAGGGCCGGTGACCGAGTCGCGGCTGTTCTACCTAACACAGCGGAAGCGATTATTGCGATGCTGGCAAGCAATGCGATCGGGGCCGTCTGGGCGTCCTGCTCCCCTGACTTTGGCCAGGAGGGAATCCTGGATCGCTTTGGTCAGATCGAACCCAAGGTTCTCTTGGTGACGGTCTCATACATATATAATGGAAAGCTTATCGACTGCCGCCCCACTGTTTCGGCGATCGTTCAGAAACTCCCGAGCTTATACAAGACCATCGCCATCGATCCGATCGATTCAGGATTTACGCTCGATGAGGCGGAGTCCTGGGATGAATTTTTGCAAGGTGGAACCGGAGCGGAAAAGACTTTTAAACCGCTTGCCACGACTTTCGATCACCCGCTTTATATTCTTTTTTCTTCGGGTACGACCGGCAAACCCAAGTGTATCGTTCACTCGGTGGGCGGAAGTCTTCTCCAACATAAAAAAGAGCTTCTGCTCCATTCGGACGTCGGTGCGGACAGCCGCCTTCTTTTCTTCACCACCTGCGGCTGGATGATGTGGAACTGGATGGCTTCGGCCCTCAGTACTGGCGCATCGCTGGTTCTTTTCGAAGGTTCGATCACTCGCGATCACTGCAACGTTCTCTGGCGGGCGGTTCAAGATTTTGGGGTTAGCTGTTTCGGCACGAGCGCAAAATTCATCGCCACCTGTATGAAAGAAGGGGTGGAGCCAGCCCGAGATTTTGATCTGGCGAAGCTCAAGACTCTTTTATCGACCGGATCCCCGCTTTTGCCGGAACATTTTTCGTGGGTTTACTCTCATGTGAAAAAGGATCTTCACCTCGCCTCTATTTCGGGCGGAACGGATATCGTGTCCTGTTTTATGCTGGGAAATCCATGGAGTCCGGTCTACAGCGGGGAGATTCAGGCGCCCGGGTTGGGGATGGCGGTCGAATGCTGGGACGATGAAGGTCATGCCCTGCGAAATGCCAAGGGTGAACTGGTTTGCGTAAAGCCATTTCCGGCGATGCCGATCGGCTTTTGGCAGGATGATGCGGAGCGTTCAAAGTACCGGGAAAGTTATTTTAATTACTTTCCTCACCAGGAAGTTTGGCGTCACGGAGACTTCATCGATATCAACGATCATCTCGGGATAACGGTTTTTGGGCGGTCAGATGCGACCCTTAATCCCGGCGGTGTCCGCATCGGAACAGCCGAAATCTACCGTCAAGTCGAGCAGATTGATGCAGTTCTCGACTCCCTGGCCGTCAGCCACGATAGGTCGGGAGATGCAGAAATGCTCCTCTTCGTGAAATTAAAGGAAGGTTCGCCGCTCAGTCCTCAGCTCGATATGGACATTCGTCAATCCCTTCGAAGGAATCTTTCGCCGCGTCATGTCCCGGCTATGATTTTTCAGGTTCGAGATATTCCTTACACCCGAAGTGGGAAAAAATTGGAGTTGGTGGTGACCCGAATTTTGCAACGTCGCGCCCTGGATAACCAGACGGCCATTGCAAACCCCGAATGTCTAGCGGAATACCAGAGTATTGCCGAAGAGCTTTGGCGAGGCTGAAGGCCCCTTAGAAGCGTTCGCGTCTTCAGACGATCGGGCTTTGGGCCCAAAAAAGATGGGGTTGTCGATGAGCAATCCCCTTTTTTTATTTGCCGAGCGCCTTGAGGCGGCGCTGGGCTTTGTCGAATTCGGGCTTCATACTGAGGACTTGCTGGTAAAAATAGCAGGCGCTTTCGAGGTCGTTGATCTTTTCTTTGGCATAGCCGAGGTTGAATAATATCCTGTGATCATTGGGCCTAATCTTCAGAGCCGCCTGGTATTTATCGATTCCTTCCTGGAATTTCTCGAGTTTGACGTAAGTCATGCCTAGGGAATTTAGAGTACTGACATCCTGCTCATCGAGATCGAGTGATTTCTCAAAATTCTTCATGGCCGAATCGTAATCCTCCTGGATCATATAGAGACGACCCAGGCCTTTGTAAGCTTGCGCGAGTTTGGGGGAGAGCCGGATGGTTTTTTTGAAAAAATATTCCGAGCTGGTGTAATCCTCCTCCTCGAGATGGGCCTTGGCGAGGATCAGAGTGTACTTGGGGTTCTCCGGACTGATCTCGTGAGCCTTGGTGCAATAGAGCAGCAAATCGCGCACCGGCCCGCGTATCGCCAGCATCTCGATCAGCTCTCTCAGGGCATCTACATAATCAGGATTCATGTCGATCGCGCGTTTCAGAAGTTCAACCGATTTTCCCTGATCACCCTTTTTGTCGGCAATTTGCGCCAAACCATGCCAGGCGCGCGCTGAGAGAGGGGCCTGAGCTATGATCTTATTGAAGAGCTCCTCGGCCTGCTCCAGGCCACCGTTTTCCATAACAGTCTGTGCATCCTGAATACTACGGTTGATCAATGTAGGGACGTTTTGGACTTTCAGGGAGTTCAGCACGGCCTCGCGGAATTCTTCATAACTAAAGGGTTTCAATAAATACCCATCGATCCCGACTTCACTGGCGAGGATCACATCTTTCTTTAGATTCTCTACCGAGAGCAGCAGAAAAGGTATAGCTTGGAAGCGGCTGTTTTCTCGAATCTCCCGACAGAACTGGATTCCATTCGTCTGTTTCAGGCTCCATTCACAGATAAACAGGCCCACGTCCAGAGTCAGTAGGGCTACCTTAGCTTCCTTGACGGTCGACACGAATTTGAAGTTGGCGACCTTCAGATTCGATAAAAAGCCCTTGATCGAGTTCCTGTAATTGAGAGTCGGCTCTATCACCAGGACGGATTTTGCCCCCAAGATCTCCTTTGGCGACAGGCTTTTTTTCATAAAAACTCCAAAACAAGCTGCTTGAGGGTATGGCCAGGGGGCAAATCAAAAAAAATTCGGGTCATTCCTACTGACAAGAATAACCTAAAAAATGCTTTGAATGAGCTAAAATTCTTGCATCCTCTCATTAAATTGATGTATCTCCAAATTTCACTTTTGTAATTGGTGCATCAAGAGCAGCTTGATTTTTTCTGCTCATCTATCGTAATTTATAGAGCATGCACCATCGCTCATTCTTATTTTTTTGGAGGTCGAGATCCTATGGCTAAGAAAAAAGCTAAAGTTAAGAAGACTGCTGCTAAGGCAACGAAGAAACCAGCTGCTAAAGTTGCTCCTAAAGCTGCAAAAGCTAAAAAAGAGCCACGCGCTGCTTCAACAGGTCCTAAATCCTTCGACAAAGTCTCTAAAGTCCGTACAAAGAGCCAAATCTTGGCTACTCTTTCGGATCAAACTGGCTTGACTAAGAAAGAAATTGGCGGCGTATTTGAGTCTCTTGGTGCTTTGATCGGTAACGATCTAACAAAAGGCCCAGGTACTTTCACAGTTCCTGGCCTCATGAAAGTCACTGTTACCAAGAAACCAGCTACAAAAGCTCGTAAAGGTACCAACCCTTTCACTGGCGAAGAAATGACTTTCAAAGCTAAACCAGCACGTAACGTAGTTAAAGTTCGCGCTCTTAAGGGCTTGAAGGACATGGTTTAGTCTTTAGACTAGACTGTATAGGGGGAGCTCACACTTCCCCTTTTTGATAAGAGTGGTCCTTTGGACCACTTTTTTTCGATTTTATGAAGAAGCCTACAATGCATAGGTATTTTCGACAGGCTAATTCCCCTGCTTTTCAGAGTCTTTCTGAAAATTTCTCCATAATTCTCCCAGCGTTATCGCTTTCTGCGGGTGAATCCATTCCGCCGCAATCTCTGCGCAAGGTTCGAGAACAAAGTCTCTCCCTATCGCCTCTGGATGGGGGATAATGAGGCTCTCACTCGCATAGATCGGGTAGCTTTGGTCCTTGGCCTTCCACAGGATGATATCGCAGTCGATGGTGCGATTACCCCATCGTTCGCTGCGTACGCGCCCTAGATCGCTTTCAATCTCCAAGAGGGTCTTGAGCATGGCCTCGGGCCCGAGCGAAGATTCGCAGAGCAGAGCTGTGTTAAAAAAGCTTTGATCGGCGGCACCGAGGGGCTGTGTTTCCAGGACTTTGGCGATATCAGTGACTTTGCCGCAACGAGTCGCAATAGCATCGATAGCTCGATCCAGATAATATTTGCGATCGCCTAGGTTGGAACCGAGGGCTATAAGAAAGGTATTCACTTAATCCTCCGCGATGTAGGATCCGGTCATATTAGGTAGATCCGATCCTGATCGCAAAGAATTTTGGCAGAAACATGCAAACTCTCTACAATCTGGAATCTCTCAAGGACCGCTACGATGGTTTTCTCTTCGATGCTTATGGCGTCTTATACGACGGCAAGGGATTGATAGAAAGCTGCGTTTCGACTTTTCGAAGTCTCCGGCAGGCCGGCAAACCGTGCTGGATACTCACGAATGGAAGTTCTCGAACCCTTTTGGAAACGGTAAGCATGTATCGGCGATTGGGTCTAAAACTCGAACCGGACGATATCATCAACTCCGCTTCTTTGCTCAAGGGATACTATGCAGAGAGTGGTTTGATGGGCAGTCGCACCGCGGTTTTAGGGACCAAAAGTTCGGCCACCTACGCAGAGGAAGCGGGCGGTATCGTCGTAAATCCTCTGGAAACTGACGATTACTCGGTCGTCGTTCTGGCCAATCAAACTGATTATCCCCTACTGGATACCTTGGAAGAAGTCCTCTCCACCGTAGTCACACGCGTGGAAAAATCTTTGCCAGTCCACCTCATTCTTACCAATCCTGACCTGATTTACCCGCAGCAAACACGGCGCTTTGGGATAACTGCGGGGAGTTTTGCGCTGCTTTTAGAAGCTGCGCTCGTTGCAAGACTGGGTGTGGATGCTCCAAAGTTTGTAAAATTGGGGAAACCTTTTCCCCGAATTTTCGAGGAAGCGATCAAAAAAGCCGGAACCAAAAATCTTTTGATGGTCGGCGATCAATTGGAAACCGACATTCGTGGAGCCCAAAGCTGCGGATTGGACAGTATTTTGGTAGGTACTGGCATGGTTCGTGTCGATGTCTGGGAAAAAAATAGGGATAAAAATGATCCCGTCCCAACCTATATTTTGCCAGAATGGAGACCCTGATCATGCTCGTCATCACCCTTGGCGACCCCTACGGCGTCAGCATCGAATGCCTGCTCCGACTCAAAAATCTCTGGGCGAAACCTTATGATCTCAAAGGTCCGACCGTAATGGTGGGCGCTTGGGAGCAGTGGCAGGTGCAGGTCAAGGAACTCAGCGGCAACGCTGTGAGCTTTCAGCCCATAAATTCCTGGGCCGAAGCGACTTCCCCTGGCCTCTATTTTTTGGACATTGGCCAAGGAAACTATTCCACATCGCCCAAGAATTTGTCCGTACTCGAACGTGGCATGATCTCCAAACTTGCTCTCGATACATTAAAGACCCTAAAACCTAGCTCCAAACTGGCAGTAGTGACGGCGCCGATCGACAAATATGCCTCGTCGACTGCCGGCTTCAATTACCCCGGACAAACCGAGTTTTTTTGTGAATTATGGCAGGAAGCCGGAATCATGATCCTTGCCGGCACGAAATTACGGGTGGCCCTCGCGACGAATCATGTGCGACTCGCCGATGTGCCGAAGTTGATAACCGAAGAATTAATTTGCCAAAAATTGGTGAAGCTCGAAGAGAGTCTGAAAAAAATCCTTAAAATACCGGACCCCAGAATCGTGGTCGCGGCCTTAAATCCCCATGCTGGAGACGGTGGCCTCTTCGGTGACGAGGATCAGCTCATCCTTGCTCCGGCCGTAGAGCGTATGCGAAAACTAGGGATGAACGTCGTCGGCCCGAAGCCGGCGGACACGATTTTCTTTTCGGCCTGGCAAGGAAATTTCGATGCGGTCCTGGCCATGTATCATGACCAAGGACTCGGTCCCCTGAAGTCTCTGCATTTTTATGATGCAGTAAATATCAGTGGAGGACTCCCGCACCTCCGAATTTCTCCCGATCATGGGCCCGCGGGTGAACTTTATGGCAAAAATCTCGCGAAAGAAGATAGTTTTCGCCTCTGCCTGGAACATGCTCTCAGCTATTTAGGATGGTGACCTGTGGAACATAAGACGATCGAGATCAGAGGCGCTCATGAGCATAATCTAAAACAGATCGATCTGAGCATTCCTCGCCAGAAGATTACGGTCGTGACCGGAGTCAGCGGATCGGGCAAGTCCTCGCTGGCTTTTGACACCATCCTCGCCGAGGCAAATCGGCGATTTTTCTACACGCTTTCCCACTATTCAAGGCAGTTTCTGGATCTCGGCGCGAGGCCCGCTTTGCGAAGTGCAAGTGGATTATCGCCAGCGATTGCTCTCGCGCAGAACGAAACACAGGCTTCGGTGAGAGCCAGTGTGGCGAGTCTCAGCGATATTGGCGAGATGCTCGCTGTGCTTTTTGCTCGTTTTGCCGAGAAAAGATGCCCAACGCATGACCTGCCAACCGAGGCCCGAAGCCTCGATGAAATTGTGAGTTTCGCCCGCAGTCAGTACTACGGTCGAACCATCGCCGTGACCGTGACCGTGGCCAACCAGAAAAAAGGTCAGTTCAAAAAGCAGCTCGAAGGCTTCGTCAAAAAAGGCTACAGCAAGGCCTTTATCGACGGCAAACTCGTGGATATCGATCCAATTCCCAATCTGGCCAAAGATGAAAAGCACGATATATCGTTAATTATAGATTCACTTAAAGTGGATCCGAGCAAAGAGCAGAGACTGCGTCGCTCGATCGAAACCTCACTTCAACTCGGCGAAGGTCTGGCCTGTATCCATACTATAGATAGTAAGGGCAAGCTCGAGTCGCGCACGGGACAGCATCTCTCGCTCCAAGCCGGTTGCCCGATTTGTCACTTTGCATGGCCGCGTCTGGATACCAGACATTTCTCCGCCAACTCCCTCGGGCGTTGTGAGGATTGTGACGGACGCGGAGTCATTATCGAGGACGAGGAGGAAAAGGAGAAAGGCGAAGAAAGTTTCGAGCCCGATGTTTGTCACAACTGCCACGGCACGGGGCTCGATCCCAAGCTGAAATCCATAGTATTTCGCGGTCGTTCGATACAAAAGTTCTACATGAGCACCATCAAAGAGCTTCATGATTTTGCCAAAGAAAGCCTCGATAGCCCTGTCGCGGAATCCCCGGCCGTGAAGCTCGTCCTCGGCAATCTTTTGAACCACGCGCAGCGAATGCTCGACATCGGTCTGGGATATTTGCATCTCGGCCGCCGAATTCGTTCGCTTTCGAACGGCGAAGCGCAGCGTCTTCGCCTGAGTTCGATCCTCAACGAACATTTGCGGGGCGTTCTCTATGTTTTGGATGAACCGAGTCAGGGTCTTCACCCCCGCGAGATCGATCGTCTTTGGAAAGCGATCGAACGTCTGAAGGAGCAGGGAAACACAGTGATTATCGTCGATCACGATCCCGACATGATGCGTCGCGCCGACTGGATCATCGATCTCGGTCCTGGCGGCGGAGTGCAGGGCGGAATGCTTCTTGCTCAGTTCGACCCGAAGGATGCGCTGGCTTATTCCAAGGTTTCCGCAACTGCGCTCCATCTTTACGATCGCCTGAACGCTCCCAAGCGGGAGGCGGTGAAAAACAATTTCAAAGAATTTCTCCAAATCGACAAGCCACGCCTCAACAATTTGAAAATGCCGCGCGCCCGCTTTCCCTTCGGCGCCCTCACGGTGGTGAGCGGGGTAAGTGGAGCGGGCAAAAGCAGTCTCGTGCTCAAGACTCTCTATTATAATATCCATCAGCAGCTCCCCACCCGGAACCGGGCGAAGACCCGGGCCAAGGTCGATCCGTGGTTTTGTGCGGGATTCAAAGGCGGAGATCGAGTCGATACCTGCACGATGATCTCCCGAAAACCGATCGCCAAATCTTCGGTGAGCATGCCGGCGACCTATCTCGATATCTTCACCGACCTCAGGACTTTGTTCGCTTCGCTGCCCGAAGCTCAGATCTACGGACTGACGGCCTCGTCTTTTTCCTTCTCGAATGATGAAGGCCGTTGCCCCGAATGTAAGGGGCGAGGAACTCTTACCTTGAGTATGAGGTTCCTTGCCGATGCCGAAATTCTTTGCCCGCTTTGTCAGGGAAAACGCTATAAACCGCATCTTTTGGACATTCGTTACCAGGGCCTCAACCTCTCGGAAGTCCTGGCTCTTTCGATCGGGGAAGCCCACGAACGCTTCAAGAATCATCGCGCTATCGAACGAAAACTCGCACCCGCCGTAGCCCTCGGTTTGGCCTATTTGAAGCTGGGTCAACCAAGTGCAAGCCTCTCCGGAGGCGAGAGTCAAAGGCTTAAACTCGTGCCCTATCTGAGCAAACGCGTGCAGCCCGGTACCGTACTTTTGATGGATGAACCGACCGTCGGACTCCACTTCAAGGATGTACAGCTCCTCCTCGATCAGCTGCATAAACTGGTGGAACAAGGGGTTACGATGATCGTGATCGAGCACGATCAACAGATCATCGACGCTGCGGATTGGCTGCTCGAACTGGGACCTGAATCGGGCGATGAGGGAGGGCAACTCCTCTACGAAGGCCCGCCAGCAAACGTGCCTCCCGAGCTGCGAAACGGAGTTTAACCCTGACTGTTAGAAACCTGTACAGAATGCCTAGAATCTTTGCGGATTCTAGGCCTTTGCTTTCTGTGATTCCGGGCAGTTAACGATGGCCCCGTCCTTGCTTTATTACTCCGTAGAAGTTCCTTTTTGCTGCTGCTGCGGAGTTGATGATGATGACCAGAACACTTTTGACCCTGATTTTTCGAGTCTTGATGCTCTCACTCGTATTCGTGAGCATTGGCAGTATCTTCATGGCTCGTGAGCAACTCGATTTGAGAGAGCAATTCGCTAAGGACCTCCATACAGTCACTGTTGTTCCCCCAACGAGTAAACCACCGATGACTCAAGAGAGTATCGATGTTGCCATCGAAATGTTTGGCATCGTAATTCCTAAAAACGCTTCGGCGCCGACCTTAGACATGAAGCTTGAAGATCGTGGTCTCACCACACTCAACGGTTGGGGCAAAAGCCTTGAAGTCACCGTCGGTCCTGCCGCTTTCACAAGCTGGGCTGTCCTCGGTTCGACTCTCGCTCACGAACTTGAGATTCACTGTAACCAGAACTTTGCACTGATCCGCATGAAAGATATGGTTGGTCTTGAAGGCACAAACGGTGCCGAACGCGAAGCTTACATGCACGAACTTACAAACTCTGAGCGTTTCCACCTGCGTGACGCCGATCAACAAAGTATTCGTGCGACAATGGATTATTACTACCCAGTCCAAGACAAAAATGCCCTTACAGCTCGCAAATAATTAGAGAAAAATGCGAATGTAAGTCTGATCGCCCTGCTGTTCGAGCGGGGATTTTTTTGTCTCGGTGAAAAGGGCGACCGTGGAGTCAGTAGCTTAATAGATGAGCACAAATCTGGGGATAAGTTTTTTGCATTGGCCTCAATTGCTATTCCTCATTGCCTTTGCTGTCGCCTTTGCAAAAATTCCGGCGATTGTATGCTTAAGCGTTTGGTCCTCGAACGTATGTTCTCTGGAACTAGGGCGGCTTTGCTTGGTTTTGGAATTCATCGGAGCCTTGGTCATACCTTTTAATTGGATGCGATTGATTGCGCTTTCCGACTGTTTTGCGTTAACTCCAAGATAACGAGCCTACATGGTTCTAAGCAAGCGGGAGACTCAACCCAAGAGCGTGGAATTTTTTCGCCGCAAAATGAAGAGCATCAAACCGGAGGAAGGTTGATCCTACATAAGACGTCGGTCGAAACCATACTTGGACACCATGATCCGAATATTCTCTTGTATTCAATTATCAGGCTCCCTAAGATCACGTTAACAAGGATTTGCGGCCGCTTGCAGCTTTAATCTGCTAAAAGGCCCCTCGCTAGTCGAATAGCGGCGAGGATAAGTATAAGAAGCCAGCCTTGTTGCATGGCTTTTTTTATTTCCCAAATCCCAAGCTCAATGTTCGTAGCGGAATCGCTTTTTTTAAGCGATGCGGCAGGCTATGTCCTAAAAAACAGAGGGGATTAAAATTATGAGCGAGAATGTATTCACGAAAGCGGTTCATGCAGGGGAAGCCCACGTTCGGTCGGACTACGGAGTTGTGGATTCCATACAATCCTCATCCGCCTTCACCTTTGCTGATACCGCCGCTCTCCTCGCCATGCTTAATGGCGAACATGCACGAGACGAATATGCCCGCTATGGAAGTCCCAATCTCCGCTCGGTCGAACTCAAACTCGCCGCCCTGGAAGCGAGTGAATCGGCCATCATCTTCTCGAGTGGAATGTCGGCTCTCGCCCTGCTTTTCCTCACCGTTTTACGGCCGGGCGATCAACTCCTCTACTTCGATAGTTGTTATCACCGGACCAGGCAATTCTGCAGCGAATACCTTAGAGCCTTCGGCATCCGCTGCACCGCGATCGGCACCAATGATTTTGAAGCTTTGGCAGAAGCCTGCGATGACCGAACCCGTCTGATCTTTGCCGAACTCCCCACCAATCCCCATCTCACCGTGATCGATCTCGATCGACTCGTGGCTCTGGCCAAGGCCAAGGGAATACAAACCTGTATCGATTCCACCCTGGCGGGACCGACCAACATTCAACCCATACTAAGTGGAGTCGATTACGTCGTGCACTCGGCCACCAAATATCTGGGCGGACACAATGATTTACTCGCGGGTGTGCTCTGCGGCAGCGAAGCTGATCTCCTTCCGGTGCGCAACCTCAATGGCATCTTGGGCGCGATCCCCTCGCCCCATACCGCCCACATGCTGCAAAGAGGACTGAAAACTTTGCCTCTGCGCCTGGCGCAGCAGAATAAATCCGGCCTTGCCATCGCTCAGTTCCTCGCGCTCCACCCGCGCGTGCAGAAGGTCTACTATCCAGGCCTGGAGACACATCCGACCTACAATTTGGCTCGCAAACATCTCAAAGGCTTTGGTGGTCTCATCAGTTTTGAGTTGAAAGGGGATGCACAAGAGACCGGACGATTCATCGATGCCCTAAAGATCCCCCGCATCGGTCCGAGTCTGGGTGGAGTTGAATCGCTGGTCGAGCAGCCTTATCTCATGAGCTTTTATAAGACCGATCCGGAGGTCCGCAAAAGTCTTGGAATCGCCGATAGTCTGGTGCGCCTCGCCGTCGGTATCGAAGATACAGATGATCTCATCGCCGACCTAACCCAGGCGTTTCGCCAATTGGAGAACTGACATGCACTTTGCGACCAAGGCTATTCATATAGGCAACGAAAAAGATCCTCTGACGGGGGCCGTTGTGCCTCCGCTCTACCTATCGTCGACTTTTGCGCCAGATGGCGAGTTCAGCGAAGCTGCTTTCGATTACTCGCGCAGTGGAAATCCCACTCGCACAGGTTTGGAGCGGACGCTGACGGCGATCGAAGGGGGATCAGGCGCTCTGGCTTTCAGTTCGGGAATGGCGGCGATTCATGGTGCGCTTCAGCTCCTCAAATCCGGCGATCATATTATTGCAGGGACGGATATTTATGGCGGGACCTACAGGATTTTGAGCAAGATCTTGAGTCGACAGGGTGTCACGGCCAGCTTTGTGGACCTCAATGACGAAGAGGCGCTGGAGGCGGCTTACCGTTCGACAACGAAGATGATTTGGGTCGAAAATCCCGGGAACCCACTCCTGACCCTGGTGGATATCGAAGCGCTTTCGGCTTCCGCGAAGCTACATGGGGCTTTACTCGCAGTGGATAATACCTTTGCCACTGCGGTTGCGACGCGGCCTCTCTCCCTGGGCGCGGATATCGTTGTGCATTCGGCCACGAAGTTTTTCGGCGGGCATAGTGATTTACTCGGTGGGGCGCTTATTGTCGCGGATTTGGAGCTATGGAAGGAACTCTATTTTATTCAGAACGCCACGGGCGCTGTCATGGCTCCCTTTGATTGTTACCTTTGTTCGCGCGGCATCAAGACTTTGGAATTGCGCTTTCGGGAGCAGTGCCGAAGCAGTCAGAGGATCGCCGAGCAGCTGAGCCGTCACTCTGATGTTCTCCGGGTTTATTATCCAGGTTTGGAATCCCATCCCCAGCATGAACTCGCAAAGCGCCAACTGAATAATCAGTTTGGGGCCATTGTCAGCTTTGAGCTGAAAGCGGGTTATGAGGCAGCAAAGACCTTTATTCGTTGCACCAAACTCTTTCAGAGGGCGGTGAGCGTGGGTGCGGTTGAGTCGTTGATTGAGCAGCCGGCCTCGATGTCGCATGCGAGCTATGATCGCAAGGCGCGCTTGGCGGCTGGTATCCATGATGGCTTGATTCGCCTGTCGGTGGGGCTTGAGCATATTGATGATTTGCTCGCGGACCTTGAGATTGGATTCCGGGCGGCCAAGCCTCGGGTGGCGGCAGTGCAGGCGAGCAATTGGCTTGAGTTTGATCTGGCTTCTGTTTCGAGCGAAGGAGCTTTGTGATGGGCAAGCGGCTCAAGTTGCCTCACAACGTTAAGTAAACTAAAGTTAACTTAACGTTGTACCGATAAAGTTAAGTAAGAAAAATCTAACTTAACGTTATTTGGAGGGTGAAATGAATCGAAACGAGCTGCATCATGCTATAAATACTGCATATTCACCCGAATTGGGCTATGGCATAGAAAAAGGACGACCAGGGAAATATAAGCACGTCTACTTTGTCGTGCCCCCTTCCATCGCTGACATGATAAAACTGGGTAATTACGGCGATTACGTGCGCCTTGCCGCTGCATTGACGAAAGGCCACAGGGCGATGAACGCTTTGCGACCGATCGATGAAATGGATACAGTCGATAAATTAATGTCGAGGCTTCTTGCTCGTTCAGAGGCACTCGCGTCGTCTCGTATGGAAGGGACGTTTTCCACGATTCAAGAAGTTTTGAACCCCTCCGCTCTCATAGATGCGAGTCCAGAAACAAAATCGGTTGTCGGCTATGCACACGCGCTTGAAACTATCTTTGATAGGGTTTCAAGGCAAAAGCATGAAGCTGTCGATCAGAAGCTATTCTCAGATATTCATATCGAAATTGCTAAACATGACAAATCATTTTCTGGAAGCCCTGGTGAATTTAGGAGCCAAGATAGTTATGTCTGGATCGGAGGCTTTCGAATCGAAGACTCCATCTACAATCCAGCTCCTCCCCAACATGTTTCCTGGCTGATGGAGAACTGCACTTCATGGATCTCTGATAGGGACGTGCAGGAGGAAGGTGATGCCGGTATTACGCCTAGACTTACCCTGCCCATCCGAATGGCGATCGCCCACGCTCATTTTGAAGCGATCCATCCATTTTCTGATGGAAATGGTCGGGTAGGACGCTGCATTTGGCCGATACAAATGATTTTGTCAGGCTACTCGCCGCTCTACTTGTCTGGATACATAGAGGCCGAAAAAACAAGGTATATGGCGGGACTGGAGGCTTTTCAAAAGCAACTGGATCTTCTTCCAATGGTCGAGTTCATTTGTGATGCGATGCAAGATTCATTGCGGGAAACCTTAGTCTCCAGAAAAGCACTCAGCGAGATTTCCGCGAGATGGAAAGCGAAAGCAGCTCCGCGCAAAAATTCGGCTGCCGAACGTTTGCTGGAGCATCTTGTAGGCCAACCAATCATCACTGTGAAAGATGTTATGTCGATGCTGTCTATCAGTGAGCCTGCTGCCTGGCGGGCCGTTCAGCAGCTTGAAAAGGCTGAAATTCTAGAAGAAACAACTGGCCAGCAACGAGATCGAAGATATTCAGCCTTTGATGTCCTTTCGATCCTGGGAAGGCCATTTGGAAGTTTGGTCGATGAAGCTATTAGGACGCGGAATAGGACGTGAGAATCGCGTCGTTTTGGCAAACAAATCTAAAAGCGCTCCGCAGTTCGAACGCGAAATCCGTGTTGTAGAAAATGTTGCCCAGACCTTTAAGGCAAAGCGGCTGCCGTTCAGTTGCTTCGAGTTAACGATCTGGCAGGCGGTATCAGGGCGCCGGGTGGCAAACCTGCTGTTGCTTTCTGCTTTATGCTCAAAGACGGCAAGATCTTCAATATCGATATTGTGATGGACGCCAAGAGCTTGAAGACCATGGACTTTAAATTTATTGATCCCAAGAATGACGAAAATTCTTAGATCATGAAGAGATATGAGCTAAAATGAACATCGACCAGAATTTGTCAGGAGAACGCGCATGAATATTTTCTTATGGATCCTTCAGGGCCTTCTTGCCCTCCATACCTTAGTCGGTGCGGTATGGAAGTTTTCGAGCCCTCCTGAACAAACCATGGCGTCATTCAAAGCCATCCCTCCGGGCCTTTGGTTGTCCATGAGCATTGTGGAAATCCTCTGCGGTCTGGGCCTTGTCATTCCCGCGCTCGCGAAGCCCCTCGCTATTCTCACTCCCATTGCCGCGATCATCATTGCATTGGAGATGTTGGCGTTTACGGGACTGCATCTTTCGGCAGGGGATGGAGGATTTGGTCCGATTATCTATTGGTTGGTCGTGGCTGGTATTTGCGGATTTATTGCCTATGGTCGTTTGGTCTTGGAGCCTTACCAATAATGTGCTGAATGATCTGCCCTGGGGCACAGTTTGCGCTCTGCCCTGGGGCACAGTTTGCGCTCTGCCCTGGGGCACAGTTTGCTCTCTGCCCTGGGGTCTCCTTCCCTTTCTCATTCGGGTTGTTGAATTTCCCAGCCTCGATCAAACTCGAACAATTCTGCAACAATCGTCTTGCATTGTTTCACTCTTCAAGAAAATCGCATTATCGCGTAGTAAAGAAGCTTAAAGTCCCTTGACGCATTTTTCGGATCGCAAAAAAGCACTTACAATCCTCCAAACCAAAGTCTTCCGCGTTTCAAGCCATTCCACTGCATTTCCACTTAGTTTCGAGTCAAATTCTGGCCCACAATCGATTCTAAAAACGACCTTCTTATTTCTAGAAAATTCACAAAAAAACAGCATGATATCTTTCCTTCAACCAGGAGGACACCTCATGTTCCAAGATCCACAAGTGCTAGCTCATGAACTCGTTGAACGCGCAAAGACCATTCATGGTCAGGAGCGCCGCATCACTATGGAATCGGTCAGAATCGTAGCTGAACTCGATGCGAAGTCTGCTTGGCATTATTTGGGCATGAGTGTGGATCAGTTGGCATTCTCAATCGGTTTGACTCCAAGTCAGTACTACAAGCGACTGAAGGCCTCGAAGGTCATGAAACAATATCCCCTGGCCCAAGAAATCTTTGAACAAGGAGAGTCTCAGATCTCGCACATTGCGATGATAGCGCCTCACTTGTCTGAGGCGAATTCGGAGGTTCTGATTAATGGCATCCGGAACAAAACGAAGCGTGAGGTTGAAGACTTTATGGTGCGGGTCAATGGCAGTGGTCAGATCATAGACTATGATCCCATTATCGAACTCACCATTCGTATGACCGAGTCTCAACGATCGATATTCGAACGCGTGCGTCAGGTCCTTGCTCATGGCGGATCCACTCCCACAACTTTGTCCGCCCTGATAAGTGCTTCGGAGGCTTTTCTCGATAAGCACGATCCGATGTGTAAAGCGGAGAGAGCCACTCAGCGGCAAAGAATGCGGGAAAAATTGAAAATAAAGGAAGTTGCCGGAGACGAAGAAGATCTGGAGGATGCTCCTCAAGTGGCCAATGAAGAAGGCGAAGATTATAGTGCCGAGGAATTAAGTGACCTGACTCCACTCCAAAGAATTAAGGCGCAATACAGGAAGAAGCGTCGGGATCCAAGGTCGCCAGTGAAGGCCTCGGTTCGGCATCGAGTTTGGCTTCGTGATGGCGGGCAATGCACCCATGTGCATGGCAATGGTGAGCGCTGCAAGCAAAAGTCGATGCTCGAGCTGGATCATCTGAAGATGGCCTGTCATGGCGGAACAAACGAGGAGGAAAATTTGCTCTTGAAATGTCGGCGGCACAATCAGTTTGCGGCTGAGCTGGCCCTGGGAAAAGAGTTTATGGAAGGGAAGAGAGAGGGGCGGGGCTAGGTCAAAGGCGAGGTCGAAAGTCTGCCCCAGGGCACAAAACGGTTCAGCACCCTGGGAATTCAAATCAATAACGCGGCATCTCTTTATCGACAGTCAAAGCCCATTCATCCAGTCCGCCCTTAAGCGAACGAACGCGGGGCAATCCTGCTTCGCGCAGATAAAAGGCGGCCGACAAAGAACGAACGCCGTGATGGCAAATCGTGACGACGTCCATT